>JAASTL010000206.1 GCA_021767305.1 Piscirickettsiaceae bacterium
AGATATCTCTATTGAACTTAAAAATTTATCAATCGATTCACGAGAGCTAGACTCGGGCGATGTGTTTATTGCCTTAAGTGGCGGCACTTATCATGGATTAGATTTTCTTGCTAAGGCATTAGAGGCTCAGGTAGCTTTAATCATCACCAACCAAGACTTGGATAAAGCCCAAAGGAAAGTTTTAGAGCAATCTGCAAACTCGCCAAAGATATTACTGATAAAAGAATTTAAAAGCGTTCAAGCCCGGTTTGCCGATTGGTTTTATGCAAGTCCGAGTAAACAGTTAAAGGTGATTGGTATTACCGGTACCAACGGTAAAACCTCAAGTGCATTTTTTACAGCGCAACTGTTGCGTGCACAACAGCAGCGAGTGGCATTAATTGGAACCTTAGGAAATGGCGAACTCAGCAAGCTGGAAAAAACCCTAAACACCACACCTGATGTGATTAAAGTGCATCGTCTACTTCATCAGTTCAGGCAAGAGGGGATTGAGTGGGTCGTGATGGAGGTCTCTTCTCATGCGTTGTGTTTAGGCCGAGTTGAGAAAGTTGAGTTTAATAGTGTTGCTCTAACTCAAGTCACCAGTGACCATTTAGATTTTCATGGCACTGAAGAAGATTACCAAGCGGCTAAGCAACGTTTGTTTTTTGAATATCCAGCACAGCACCGAATTTTGAATGCGCAAGATAAGGTTGGGCAGGAAATAGTAAACAAAGTAATGACTCAAAATGAAGCGTTGCAGTCATCCCTTTATGCTTATCAAGCAAATGCAACTGCAGATACAAATTTAAAAGAGCATGGGTTTTATTCACAGTTAACTCAGCTTGCGGTGACACAAGCGTTGTTGTCGCCTCATGGCATTGAAGGCGAATTGAGCATTCAGCAAAACCGCTTGAATTATAAACTGAATTTTAAATTGAATTTGCTCGGTGGATTCAATTTAGAGAATGTTTGCTGTGCCTTAGCTATTTGTTTAGTCAATGGATTTGATATTAAGCAGTTGATTGCCTCTTTACCTAATTTAAATCCGGTTGCCGGGCGTATGGAACTGATTCATCAAACACCAACGGTGATTATTGATTTTGCGCATACTGCTGATGCTTTAGAACAGGTTTTGCAAGCCATTAAGGCGCATTTGCAAGATAGCCAAGGAGAGCTCTGGGTGGTATTTGGTTGCGGTGGAAATCGTGATCAAGGCAAGCGACCTAAAATGGGCAAGGTTGCTGAGCTGCTGGCTGATAAGGTTGTGATTACCAGCGACAATCCGCGAGATGAAAGCCCTGAAGATATTATTGCAGATATTCTGCAAGGGTTACAGAACCCAAAATTACATCAAGTAATTGTCGATAGAAGCATGGCGATTAAGACTAGTCTGCAACAAGCCGCAACAGACGACATTATTTTGATTGCCGGCAAAGGGCATGAGGACTATCAAGAGATTAAAGGGGTTAAAAAACCTTACAGTGATCCTGATGTAGTGAAAAGGTTTTATCAAGGTGCAATTTAGTCACTCCGAACAAGTTGATAACTTATTGCAGGAACTTGCAAAGCAGGTCAACCAATCGCCCGATAAGGTACAAAACAACAGCTTAGAAAATTTAGGAAAAACCATGTTTAGTTGGACACTTGCACAATTAGCGGAAGCCACGGATGGAGACCTCATAGGTCCATCTGTTGATGCTGAAACAATTGAATTCAGTTCGGTGAGTACCGATACCAGAACAATTCAATCGGGTGCTCTGTATATTGCGGTAAAAGGTGAACGCTTTGATGGGCACGCCTTTATAGAACAAGCAGTAAAGCAAGGCGCGGCGGCAGTACTTGTGTCTGAAAACATAGAAACCATCGTTCCTGCTGTTTTAGTTGATGATACCAGGCTTGCTTTAGGGCATTTTGCTTGTTGGCACCGTCAACAAATGCCGGTTAAAAAATTGGTTGCGGTCACTGGAAGTAATGGTAAGACATCTGTTAAAACCATGTTGAATGAGGTTTTCAGTTCAATTGCCCCGACCTTGGCTACTCAGGGTAACTTAAATAACGACTTTGGTGTTCCAAGAACACTACTGGAGCTTAGACCTGAGCATGAGTATGCGGTTATTGAAATGGGCGCAAATCATAAACACGAAATTGATTACTTAACTGCACTCGCTCTACCCGATATTGCCATTATCAATAATGCGGCAGGAGCGCATTTGGAAGGTTTTGGCAGCCTGCAAGGGGTGATTGAAGGTAAGGGAGAAATTTATCAGGGCTTAAACCAGCGTTTGAACCAGCGCGGGGAAAAAAGTGGTGTGGCTATCGTGAATACCGATTCACCTGGTTACACAGATTGGTTAGCGATTTTGGATGATTTGGGAGTACAAAACCGCATCAGTTTTGGTACTGACTCAGCAGCGCAAGTGCAGCTTAAAGAGGTAAAACCGCAAACCAATGAAGCGGATGGTATTGAGTTGAAATTGGTTTTAAAGACCTCCGGTGAAGTCGTCGAAGAGAGCTTACAGTTACCCGTCTTAGGTTCGCATAATGCCATGAATGCTGCTGCGGTTACCGCAGTGGCATTAGCAGCAGGTTTAACATGGCTGCAAATTAAAGCACCTTTACAAAAATTTAATGGTGTAGCGGGACGACTGCAAAAAAATAGAATTAGCTGTGGTTGGCTATTTGATGATAGTTATAATGCCAACCCAGAATCGGTCAAGGCTGGAATCAATGCGCTTACATCGCTAAAAGGCACCGCCATACTCTGCTTAGGAGCTATGGCTGAAGTCGGCAAAACTTCTGCTCAAGCACACCAAGACATTGCATTGTATGCTAAGCAACAAGGCATTGGTTACCTGTTTGTTTATGGTAAAGCCGCCCAAGATATGCCGCAAGCGTTTGGAGACCAAGCAGCTTACTTTGAAACTCACGCTGAGCTGGTCGCCGCGGTTAGTGAAATAATTACGAAATTTAATAATACCGATGAACCTTTAAATATTTTGGTAAAAGGTTCACGCAGTGCACAAATGGAGCAGGTTGCCAAACCACTCATTAATGCATTTAAACAGGGGTGAATGCATCGCTATTAAGATGGATTTACCTGCTAATTAGGAAAATATTATGCTGGTTTATTTAACAGAATATCTGCAACAGTACATTTCAGGTTTTGGGGTGTTTAGCTACATCACAATGCGTGCCATTATGAGTGTACTCACGGCTCTGATTTTGTCATTCTTGGTTGGCCCCAGCATGATTCGCTGGTTAACCCGTTTAAAAGTCGGGCAGGCAATTCGAGAAGATGGCCCACAAACCCATTTGATCAAAGCTGGTACACCGACCATGGGTGGTACCATGATTTTGTTTTCAGTCGCCATTGCAGTTATCTTATG
>JAASTL010000207.1 GCA_021767305.1 Piscirickettsiaceae bacterium
AGGTCTTGGCTGTCGAGCAATTCATAACGAACTTGCTGGGCATCAAAACGGGTCTCTTCTTGTTCATTGAAATTATGTAATGGAATATCAAGCATCAGACTTTTATTGATGCTTTTTTCCAGTGGATCATTCGGCGCCCAACGAAGAGGCATCTTCATTTCCAGTAAACGCCAATCTGGAGTGAACTCATTAAGATGTTTTTTAAAACGAAGTTCAAAGCCGCGCCCAGAGCCTTCATAACCATGCAAGGTGGTGGCAAAAACCATGCGATGGTGGCGTTTGAGTAATTCAATTAGCAAGGGCGTGGGTAAGTGCGCAGCTTCATCGACCATGAGCATATCGGCTAATGTTGGTGTAAGTACCAGTTGATCTGGTGCGATATAAACGAAGCTCTTGAACTCATCTTGATAGTTAAATTCCAGTAAGCTTGATTTATGTGTGATGACTTCAATCTCAGCTTGCTTGTCTTGTAGGGTTTGTAACGCAAATTCAAAAGCCGTTTTTACTTGATCTGGTCGGCTTGAGGTAATGGCAATTTGTTTTTTACCTTGTAATAAGGCTTGTACCGCGCCTATTCCTAAAGCAGCGGTTTTACCTCGGCCACGGTCGGCATTAATGACCAGTGGACGTTTACGGTGCCCAAATGCAACCGATTGTATTTTTTGTATGGCTAATTGTTGGTCTTGAAATCGATCAGCCGTGTTAGTTGAGGTGCTATCTTCAGGTTGGCTGAGGTTTGATTTTTCATCAGCATCTTGATGCAACCAGATTACCGACTCTTGTTGCCAAGTTTGCAGAAGGTGCAGGGTAAACCCTTTTAAAGCCTGATGTAAGGTGAGCGGTGTGCTTAAAAAGCGGACATCTTCAGGGTTGTTTAATTTTTTCCAGCTCGTTATTGCTGGGGTAAGCATAATCAGCAAACCACCTGCTTTAATCATGCCGGCGACTATGCCTAAGGCATCAGCTCCAATACCGACTTCAGCATTAAATATAGCGCCATCAATCTCTTGTCCAAGGTGATATTTAAGGCGTTTGGATTCAATGTTTTCAAAACCCGAAAGAGTTTCATTATTGACCGCTTTACTGAATTCAAGATCAGGCTGATTGCCATTGATGTAAAACACCGTTTCATCAACCTTAAAAAGGCCATGGAGCTGCTGTTTTTGCCAATGAGGTTCACCACTTAAAACCACGAGTTGACGATGTTGTTGAGAGTGTAATTGGTGGCGAAGTGTCGAGAGTTCGGTCATGCGTTAGCTTTATTTGCAATGCAGTAAATTTAAAGTGCGCGTGCGCAGGTATTCAGTAAGATTAGTTAGCGCTTAAGTTTATGTCAATAAGCACTACTGATTATGGTTGCTAGCAACCTAGAATGAACTCTATGTGGGTTTGAACTTTAAGCTTGCCGAGTTGATGCAGTATCGTAAACCAGTAGGTTCTGGCCCGTCAGGAAAAACATGACCTAGGTGGCTATGGCATGCTGCGCATAACACTTCTGTGCGAGTCATACCATGAGAGTGATCAACTCTTTCCATTACCGCCTCAGGGTTAATTGGTTGCCAATAGCTTGGCCAACCACTGCCGGAGTCATATTTTTCGGTGGATGAGAAGAGCGGAACTTCACAGCAGGCACATTGATAAATGCCGGTATCTTTCAAATCCCAATATTCACCGGTAAAGGCACGTTCCGTGCCGCCACAACGACATATCTGATACTGCTCAGGGGTTAATTTTTCTTTCCAGTAACTGTCTGTTGGGGTGAGTTCTTCATTATCAGGATTATTCTCATTTGGCATGTCACACTCCTTTAACACGTTTTCAACTCATGCAAAGCTATCACGATAGCGCTATCAATATATAATAAGCATCGAATAACAAACCTATCAATATCGTCAATTTATGTCATCCAATAAAATCACTTTAGCACAACTTAAATGGTCTGATGAAGCTGCGCCTTTAGCAACCGCATTTGATGATTACTATTTTTCTTCCGATGATGGCATTGCAGAGGTTGAACATACCTTTATGCAGGGCAATCAATTAGCGCAACGATTTGCTCAACAGCATGGCGATTTTCGTATTATTGAAACCGGTTTTGGCTCTGGGTTGAATTTTTTGCTCGCTTCACAGCATTGGTTGGAACTCACGGATGCAGAAAAGCAGCAACAACTACATTTTATTTCAGTAGAAAAATACCCGCTTAGTTTGGCAGATTTAACACAAGTTCATCAGGGTGTGTTGCAACTTGAGCAGGGTGATTTGCCAAGGCTGTCACAAATTGCCCAAGAGCTACAAAACCAATACCCGTTTATTACTGCAGGTTGGCACGATCTGTATTTGTTTGACGGGCGTGTTCGTTTAACCTTATGGTTTGGTGATGCCTTGAAGGGGTTAACCCAGCTTGATGCCAGTCTTGGAAGTTTGGCTGATGCTTGGTTCTTGGATGGTTTTGCGCCGGCAAAGAACCCGGATATGTGGCAACCCGGCTTATATCAACAGATGAACCGCTTAAGTCATGCTAATGCCACCTTTGCGACCTTTACTGCCGCAGGAGATGTCAGGCGTAGTTTGGAAAAAGCTGGGTTTAAAGTGATTAAACAATCGGGTTATGGCAAAAAACGAGAGATGTGTTTTGGGCATATTGAGCACAAACGTCCTCACAGTTTAAAGGCGCCTTGGTTTAGCCGTCCAGAACCTTTATTGAACGGTCAGGCAGGTAACGCTATTGTCGTGGGGGCTGGTCTAGCAGGCGCCGCTGTGGCACATAAATTGGCCAGTGAAGGCTGGCAGGTAAAAGTGTTAGAAGCGGCCCAAGAGGTGGCAACCCTAGCTTCGGGAAATCAAGCAGGCACCGTACACCCATTGATTACTGCCGACTGGAACTTACGGAGTCAATGGTACCTGCAAGGTTTTGAAGCGACCTTACGCCAAGTTCTACCATGGTTGCAAAACGCGCCTGAAATGGGCAGGCTGGATGGCCTGCTGGAATTAGGTTTGGATAAGACCGTTTTGCAGCGCCAAGCCAGCGCTATGCAGCGCGTAGGGGTGCCAGAGAATTTGGCTCAAGCTGTATCACAGCAACAAGCCGCTGAACTTTTAGGGGTGAGCACGGCTGCAGAGGCTGCTTTGTATTTTCCACTCGGTGGCTGGCTTTATCCCAAAGCCTTAGTTGAACAATGTTTACAGCACAAGAATATTAAGCTCTTAACTGGGGGAGAGGTTACCGGTTTTACGCAAAAAGCGCAAAAAGCGCAGCAAAAATGGCGGGTTGAAGTTCAAGTAGATAATCAGCCTCAATACTATGAGGCAGATGCATTGATTGTCACCACCGGCAGTTTGAATGAGCAACTCAATCAAATCTTAAAC
>JAASTL010000208.1 GCA_021767305.1 Piscirickettsiaceae bacterium
ACTTGGCTCTGCGCGGTGGGCAAAATTTGGCGGACATACTGGTCAAATTGAAATTTAGAGAAACCATAAACATTTAATGGTTTCTCATATTGACGTTCTTCAATAAAAGTCGGTCCATCTCCATACACAGAAGCTGAAGAGGCATATAAAAATGGGATTTTCCAATTAAGACAATAATGCAGTAAATCTTTGGAATATTCATAGTTGTTATCCATCATGAATTTACCATCCCATTCGGTGGTGGCGGAGCAGGCGCCTTCATGAAACACCGCTTCAACCTCAGGCAAGCCTTGTTCAGCAAATATACGCTGCTGAAAATCTTCTTTATCCATGTAGTCCGCAATATCACAATCGGCAATATTGATAAATTTCTTACCATTTTTAAGGTTATCTACTACCAGAATATCGCTACGCCCCATTTCATTCAACGCTTTGACGATATTACTGCCGATAAACCCAGCTCCACCTGTGACTACAATCATGACTTAACCCATTAACTTTGAAATAATAAAACCGCCCCATACAAGGATGGCGATAAAAAATGATAAAAACACCGCTGCCGAACCTTGGTCTTTAGCACGACCGGAAAGTTTGTGATAATCCTCACCAATACGATCCACCACCGACTCAACCGCGGAATTCAATAACTCTACTACTAACACTATTAGCAATACCGCTATCAAAATCACCCTTTCTGATGCCGTGTCGCCTATCCAAAACGCTAAAGGAGCCATTAAGCTAAATAAAATCACCTCTTGCCTAAAAGCAGCCTCATGCTTCCAGGTTGACCTAAACCCTTTCCAGGAATAACCGGCGGCATGAATTACTCTTTTCAAACCGGAATGCGGACTTTTCATTGAACTCCCAACTAGAGTGTTTCAATCTTGGTATTTGAATAATGCGCTCTGACTAGGTGATTTATTATAATTACCAAGCCAACACCTCTAATAACGCAGAGCAATTCTAACATTTTGCAGAAAATAAAAGTTAGAATAACGCCCTTTAAACAACCCTATTTACTCAGCCTAATGGAAAGCCTAAACTCCCCTTGGAAACGCTTTAAAGCACGCATGCACAACCTTTTTGTGGATCATGAGATTCTGCGCATGATGTTCAGAAATTTTTACGCGCTTTCGGATAAGGCTTATCGCAGTAACCATCCTTCGCCTGGCTTTATTAAAAAGCTCAAAAACAAATATGGCGTTAAAACCATTATCAGTATGCGTAAGGCGGATAAATCAAGCTCCTATCTGCTAGAAAAACAAGCCTGTGATCAATTTGGAGTGACACTCATCAACCATCGCATGTCTTCGCGGAAACTCCCTAAAAAAGAGATGGTATTAAAAGCCAAAGAGTTACTACTAGAAGTGGAATACCCCATTCTTATTCATTGCAAATCCGGAGCCGATCGAGCCGGATTAATGAGTGTGTTTTATAAACATTTCGTAGAACATCAGCCTATGGAAGAAGCGGTTAAGCAGCTGGGCATGAAATACGGCCACTTCCGCTGGGCGGATACCGGCAAGTTGGATTTCTTTTTTGATAAATTCTTCGAATATAAATCCCAACATCCGGAAATTGAATTTATTGACTGGGTTGCCAATATCTATGACCCCGAAGCATTAGATAAACAGTTTAAAAGTTCAGGCTGGGCGAATATAGTAGTGAATAAGATTCTTCGTAGAGAGTAATTCGCCCAAGATGTTTGATAAAGCCACCCTAAGCCTATACCGTCGTCTGCTACGTTATATCCTGCCTTATAAAGGCATGATTGCGGTCACACTATTGGCATTGGTGACCATCGCGGCGATGGAACCCGCCACCGCAATGGTTCTTAAAGAACTGGTAGATGAAAGCTTAATTGCCAAAAACCCTGATTCTTTTGTGCTTATGCCTTTGCTTTTGGCTGGGGTTTTTATCGTTAAAGGGTTCGCCGAATACTTCAGTAAGGTATTTAGTAAGTGGATTGCGGAAAAAGCCATCCTCAATATCCGTGCCGATATGTACTCTAAAATGCAGCACCTGCCTTACCATCAGTTTCAGAAATACGGCACCGGAACCTTGATGTCGAAAATCACCTATGACGTGCCGCAAGCTAGCAGTGCCTTATCTACAGCTTGGGTTATTTTGATTCGTGATAGCTTGACGGTTTTAGCTTTAATCGCCTATCTGCTTTATATCTCATGGCAACTAACCTTGTTGATGCTGATTATCGGCCCTATTGTGGCCTACATCATTGATAAAGCCAGTAAGATGATGCGTAAATCATCCAAAGCCATGCAAAAAAACATGGGGCAACTCACCCATCGCCTTGAAGAAAGCTTGACCGCACATCAAGACATCAAAATCTATGGCGCAGAAGACTATGAAACCAAACGTTTTCAAGGTACGGCGACAGAACTGATGAACAACACCATGCGCGTGACTCGTGTATCGGCTTTGAATGTGCCATTAGTGCAAGTGCTCGCAGCGATTGCGCTAGCCGGAGTTGTCTATGTCGCCATGCAAATGTCAGCGCAAGACTTATTTACGCCAGGTGAACTGCTAGCCTATATCACAGCGATGGCCTTGACCTTTGAGCCGATTCGTCGACTAACCAGCATTAACGAAACCATTCAAAAAGGCATGGCTGCGGCAGAGAGTATTTTTGAGCTGCTAGATCAACCCAATGAAATTGATATGGGTTCAGAAAAACCCCTCAACACCTTGGGCAATATCGAATTTAAAGGTGTCTGTTTCCAATACCCCAATACCACTGAAACCGTATTGAATACAATTAACCTACAAATTCCTGCAGGCAAAACCACCGCGCTTGTCGGGCAATCGGGTAGCGGCAAATCCACTTTAGTAAACTTGATTACCCGATTCTATGAACCGAGTTCGGGGCAGATTTTGTTAGATAATAAAAATATCAGCGATATCAAGCGAAAATTCCTGCGTGAAAAAACCGCCATGGTGAGTCAAAAAGTGACTCTATTTGCAGACACGGTTGCAGCCAATATCGCCTATGGTCATACTGAGTTTGACCGTGACAAAATTATTCAGGCGGCCAAAGATGCGCACGCTTGGGAATTTATAGAAAAACTGCCACAAGGTCTGGATACACAAATTGGTGAAAACGGCAGCCTGCTCTCTGGAGGTCAACGCCAGCGAATTGCCATTGCGCGAGCATTTTTAAAAGATGCGCCTATTCTGATTTTTGATGAAGCCACCTCTGCTCTGGATAATAAGAGTGAAAAAATGATTCAAGAGGCAATGGAAACCTTGCGCCAGAACCGTACCGTTATTATCATCGCGCATCGTCTAAGCACGGTTGAAAATGCTGATCAAATCGTTGTCATGGATCACGGTAAT
>JAASTL010000209.1 GCA_021767305.1 Piscirickettsiaceae bacterium
ACCTAAGCATGACTTAATACAGTCAATTAAATAGTCGACTAAATAGCTAATTTAAAAGTCGTAAATTGTTATCAAGCATACAAGCTAAAGGGTGTAAAAATGGAAACAACAGCAGAAACGATTGCCAATAAAAAAACAGTCACCATTCTTGGCGGAACGGGCTTTGTTGGTCGCCATTTGAGCGAACGGCTTGAACAAAATGGTTATCAGGTAAAGCCTTATGGGCGCAGTGCTTTTGCCTCGCCACAAAGTCTAATTAATGCCATTGATCATGCTGATTATTTAGTTGTGTTGACCGGTGAAAATATTGGTCAACGTTGGTCAGATGCTTACAAGCAAGCGCTGTATGATAGTCGGGTAAAAACCAATCAGCAAATTCAAGAGGCCATACAAGCTTGTCAGCAGGCACCGCAAAAAATTCTCAGTGCTTCAGCAATCGGGATTTATCCAGAAACCCAGTGCGATAAGCCGGTAGATGAGTCGTGTGAAGAGGTTGGTGATAATTTTCTAGGTGAGTTAGGTCAAGCTTGGGAAGAGTCTAGCCGAGCTTTAGAACCCACACCGATTGTTATGCGATTTGGGGTGGTTTTAGGTAAAGAGGGTGGTGCCTTGGCGAAAATGTTACCCGCATTTAAATTAGGATTAGGCGGCCCAGTTGCCGGTGGACAGCAATGTTTTACTTGGGTGCATATAGATGATTTAACCCGTGCTATTGAGTTTTTAATGCAACAGGGAAAAGCAGGTGAAACCTATAATATTTGTGCACCGCAGCCTTTAAGTAATAAAGAGTTTGGTGCTACCTTGGCAAAAACCTTAAATCGTCCTTTTTGGTTGCCGCTACCAGAGTGGCAGCTTAAATTGATGTTTGGTGAAGGGGCGCAAGTTTTAACGCACTCTTCAGCCGTCATCCCTACAAAAATTCAACAGGCTGGATTTGAGTTTAGCTATCCAAGCGCCTCTGCCGCGCTAGCGCAAATTCTAAATTGATTGCTTACAACAAACCTATCGAGTTTGATCGCTTACAGCATTGAATAATCTTGCTTTATTTTAAGTATAAAAAAACCCCACCGAAGTGGGGCTGTCTTGCCGACATAATCTTAAATACTTCAAAATTATGATCCTTAATTTTTATTCTTTAGTTTTAAAAGTTAAACCTATAGTCTGCTTTGCTGAGAAACTATAATCCGCGTACCATTTTCTTGCATGGGGTGGCAGATTGCATAGCCGCCGTTTCATAAGCGATTTCTAGCTGTAAGGCGTGATAAGCATCTTTGTACGATTTTCCTTGTTCAATATATTGTGAATACTGTTTTTGTACTTCTGATGCTTTATTGCCACTATCGGTAGCTGCCATTGCGCTACCTCCAAAAATAGCCAGACTTAAAGCTAATGGTAAAGTGATTGTGGTTTTCATAATAACTACCTCATTTGTAAAATTAATAATTTTGAATTAATTAAATTGTTAATAGTTAAGATGGATTGATTGCTGGGTATTCCTCATCAATTTCAACCAAGTCATTAAATGCGTGCCAGCTTGCATAACCAAGTAGCGGCATCACAATTAACATACCTAACCCGAAACTTAGGATACCAACAGTCAACAATACCCCGATTGTTAAGGCCCATGCTGCCATTGTGGCTTTGTTTTCCATTGCAACTTGGAAACTCAACACCATTGCAGAAATGGCACCTACTGATTTATCACGCAACAGCATCGGAATAGTAACCACACTAATGGTAAATACAAACAGAGCAACAATAGATGAAGCAATAAAGAAGGCGGCTAAAAATTCAATCCCCGTTGATGAGAACAAGAAACCTTCTAAACCAGCACTTGGATCAACAATCAAAAGATTGTCAGAAGCAACCACGGCTGCAATCAACGGTACGATTCGACCCCAGATAGCCACGATTACACCTAATGCTAATGCATACAAAGCAATGTTGGTTAAGTTAGATCGCCATGATGTCATGGCATCAGCAAATGATGGTTTTTGACCACGTTCCACTTTCATGGCTGTGTAGTAGAGTCCGGTTGCTAAGAATGGACTCAACATAACAAAGAAAGTTGCGATCTTAAACATCATGACCGGTTCATTGCTAAAAGCAAAATAAACCGCAAGAACGGATACCATCATAATGGCACCAAAGAATAGTGATAATCCAGGCGCATGCGCCATGTCATACCAACCTTTTTGCAGCCAAGTTCCAATTCGTTTAACAGGTACTTCGGCTGAGACTACATGTTCACCATTTTCTAAATAGTGGTCATGGGTTTGAATTGCACTACTAAGCATTTTACTAACCTCCTTAAGCAAACGCTTAAAATTAGATAAATCTTTATCGGCAAAAACAAAAGCTATACATAAGTAATACGTAAGCTTTACAAATAGTTTACTAATTTAGTCGGTTATTGCAAATATTTTTATTTAAGTAGTTGAATTAAAAAAGATTATATAAGTAACGTCTAATATTTGAGGTGAGAGGTTTATTGAACTGTGTACTGTTTTAACCATCTTGATTTTTATGGATTACGCTAAACCCTAGATAGTTAGCAGATGCTAGCGGGTTTTGTAAGCAGGTTTTTCAACCTTTTTCAGACTCGATAATTTAAAAAATAATAGTGGGTTTTGTTCTGTTTTGTTATGCCAAATACATGCGTTTGTTGCCTTTATGGGAATAGTTATTTCTTTGGCAAAGGGTGTTTGCAGGTTTTTTTATTATGTTTTTTATTTGGTTACATGGTCAATCAAGCGAATTTTAAGGCAGTTCTTGTCTAAGTTTTTTAGCCTTTTGACTGATTTCATCACGCTCTTCGTCTGATTTATTCAACCAGTTCTTCACTTGCATTCCCAATCTTGGATTCTGTTCCAGTAATTCTCGGTGACGTTGCACAAAATTCCAATAAAGAGTTGTAAATGGACAAGCGTCATCGCCGCTGGCCTGTTGCGGTTTGAATTTACAGTGTTTGCAATAGTTAGACATACGATTTATATATTGGCCACTGGCAATATAAGGTTTTGAGGCTAAGAAACCGCCATCTGCATATTGGCTCATTCCCAATGTATTGGGCTGCTCAACCCAAGCGATGGCATCGACATACATCGCTAAGTACCACTGCTCAATTTGCCGTGGTTCAATACCATAAAGCAGAGAAAAGAGCCCAGTCACCATAAGACGTTGAATGTGGTGTCCGTAACCATAATCTAATACTTGCTGTACCGACTGGGATAAACAGTTCATCTCGGTGTTGGCATCCCAATAAAACTCAGGTAAGTCCGCATCAGCTGCTAAATAATTCATCTCAGACCATTGCGATTTTTGCAGCCAATACAACCCTCTCACATATTCAC
>JAASTL010000210.1 GCA_021767305.1 Piscirickettsiaceae bacterium
CACACCAAGCAGACAAGCTTGAGCACCTAAAGAAGCAACATTCAGCGCCACGTTGGCCGCACCGCCGGCACGCATTTCTTCTTCTGCTACCTTAACCACTGGAACAGGTGCTTCCGGCGAAATTCGCCCCGCTTTACCTGACCAATACTGGTCTAACATCACATCACCTACGATGAGAATTTTAGCGTTTGCAAAAGATTGAGTTGAAGCGTTGGAAGGTGTCGACATGGGAAAATGACCAATCATTTAAACGAATGACTTTTTATTTCTTTTTGATGATTTAAAATGTGGTGTACAGTTTATCAGGAAACCCTGCAATGAGATATTCAAAAACCCTACTTTCTCTACTTTTAGCCAGCTCTTTTACATTCACTAGCTTGATTCCTGTCTCGGCAAATGCGGGAGATTCCAATAATAGCCCGCAGTCTTTTGCGATTTTAGGCGCACTTGGATCATTGGCATTTGCCTGTTATCAGGGCAAAGCTCCCTGCGTTGCTAGAAACCATATTAATACCGAAGAGTTGAGCGTGAGTTTTGATCATGGAACTGATTTAACCCTAACCGATAATCGATTTGCGATCGGTGCCGATTGGGATGAAAAAGTTTATGAAGCTAAGAGCTGGGAAATTGTTGGACGTTGGGAAGTGAACTTTCATCGCTGGACATCGGATTCAGGTGAAGGCACCCAATCCGGCTCTATTATTGGTCTCTCACCGGTTTTTCATTATCAAATGAAAAATATGGCTTACACCCCTTTTATTGAAATGGGTGGCGGTCCGCATCTATTAAGTGATGTGTATATTGAAGACGAAAATAAATCCACTCAATTTCAGTTTGGCAGTATCTTCGGTTTAGGAATTAAACGCGATGGCATTGAAGTGGGTTACCGTTACTTACATATTTCCAATGCTAATATCAAAATGCCTAACCCGGGAACCGATATTCATAGTCTGCACTTGGCATATCATTTCTAAAACAAGATTTCTAGAACCGAGCAAGCAAACACTAAAAAGCCCGAACTGAAAGTCTTTCAGTTACGGGCTTTTTTATCGAGATTGCACCGTTGAGCTTAAACCTTAACTGGATCAAGCCCCCAAATATCTCGGTTATATTCCAACATGGTTCTATCAGTAGAGAAGATGCCACTGCGTGCGGTATTGATAATACTCATCTTAGTCCATTGTTCTCGGTCTTTATAAGCTTGAGCTGCCGCTTCTTGCGCCTGAACATAACTGGCAAAATCCGCTAAGGTCAACCACGGGTCATCTGGACTTTTTAATGCCGCAATGATGTCATCGAAAATTCCCGGTTCAAATTGATTGAAGTGACCCGACTCTAAAAGCCCCATCACCGCTTGCAAATGGTAGTCACCTTCAATGTAAGCTTGAGGGTGATAATGTTGGCGTAACTCTTCAACCTCTGGGGTATGCAAACCAAATAGGAAGAAATTGGTCTCACCAACCGCTTCACGGATTTCTACATTAGCGCCATCTAAAGTCCCAATGGTCAGGGCACCATTCATCATAAACTTCATATTACCGGTGCCAGAGGCTTCTTTACCGGCAGTTGAAATTTGCTCGGACAGATCCGTTCCCGGGCAAATCACTTCCATGGCCGAAACACGGTAATTCGGGAAAAACACCACTCTGAGCTTATCGCCCACGTCTGGATCGGCATTGATGATTTGCGCAACATTGTTGATTAGTTTAATAATCTGCTTAGCCATGACATAGCCAGGAGCCGCCTTACCTCCAAACAACACACAGCGATTGGTCCAGTTATTGGCATCACCCCGTTTAATTCTTGAATAGAGGTGAATCACATGCAAAACATTCAGCAGCTGGCGTTTATATTCATGAATACGTTTGACCTGAACATCAAACATCGCTTCTGGGTTAAAACGTACCCCTGTCTCTTTCAGAACCAAATCTGCCAAACGTTTTTTATTGGCTAATTTCACTTTTTGCCAAGCTTTTTGGAATTCTGGGGTATCTGCAAAGGCCTCTATCTGCTTGAGTTCATCAAGTTGAGTAATCCAACCTTCACCAATGTGTTTTTTTAATAAGGCACGCATATCCGGATTACACATCGCCAGCCAGCGACGCTGAGTGACCCCATTAGTTTTGTTATTGAATTTCTCCGGCCAGAGCTCATAAAAATCGTGAAATAACCCTTGTTTCAGTAAATCTGAATGCAAGGCAGCAACCCCATTCACCGAGTGACTGCCAACAATCGCTAAATAAGCCATGCAAACGTTATTATGTTCATCAATGATCGACATACGACGTTTACGACCATCATCCACCGGCCACTTCATGGTGACCTGCATTAAGAATTGATGATTGATTTCATAGATAATTTCTAAAGGTCTCGGTAGTAACTTTTCAAATAGTTCCACCGGCCATTTTTCCAAAGCTTCTGGAAGCAAGGTATGATTGGTATATGCCATAGTCTCAGTGGTGATCTGCCATGCGTCATCCCAATGCAAACCTTCTTTATCAACTAAGAGACGCATTAATTCAGCCACCGCTAAACTTGGATGAGTATCATTGAGTTGAAAAGCGTTGAATTTAGCAAAATCGGTGAAGTCTCGTCCATGACGTTTTATCCACTGATTAACCACATCTTGCAAACTGGCAGAGACCAAAAAATACTGTTGCTTTAAGCGCAATACCTTGCCGTTTTCACTGCTATCATTAGGGTAAAGCACCATGGTGATATTTTCAGCTTCGGCTTTTTTGGCTACGGCTTCATGATAAGAACCGGCATTAAACTCGGATAAATCAAAACCTTCCTGCGCTTGGGCAGACCAAAGCCTTAAGGTATTGACCGTGTCATTTTTAAACCCCGGAATAGGCACATCAAAAGGTACCGCTTCCACCACTTCGGCATTTTCCCAATGTACGGTGAGTTTGCCGGTATGCGGATCTGTATAGTGACGAGTATAGCCGCCAAACTTAACCACATTGGTATACTCTGGACGACAAACCTCCCACGGATAAGGTCCCGCGCCTAACCAGTGATCGGGCTCTTCAATCTGATAGCCATTTTGGATCAACTGGCGAAACATACCGTATTCATAACGAAGCCCGTAACCCATCACCGGTAATTGCAAGGTGGCACAACTATCCATAAAACAAGCTGCTAAGCGACCTAAACCGCCATTACCAAGCCCCGCATCACGCTCTGCATCTTCAATTTCTTCTAAATTCAAACCAAGTTCATGCAGCGCTTTATTGGTTTCTGACTCTATGCCTAAGTTTAATAAGTTATTCGATAGAGAACGACCTATCAAAAACTCCATCGAAAGGTAGTAAGCTTTTTTCAGTTTAGTGTCGTTGTAAGCATCC
>JAASTL010000211.1 GCA_021767305.1 Piscirickettsiaceae bacterium
ATCAAATCGGATTGAGACAAGGCATTATTGAAAATGGATTTGAGGTTGCCTCGCCAGGGTTTACCTACCAATTTCAGGTTTTCATCCAAAATGCTAATGGCATCACGACTATTTGGATTTTTGTCGCAATTCCAACCACCCACATCCCAACCGACATAGTACTTTTTTACTTTCAAGGTTGTCATTTAAACCCTAACTAACATGACTAATTAACCCTATAACTCTAAACATCTAAACCTCTAAACTTCTACACCTTAATAGGTAATGAGCGATAAGTTTTGCCTGTTAATTGTGTTAATGCTGCCGCTAAAGCTGGGGCTAATGGCGGTAAGCCTGGCTCACCATAACCACCAGGGTCAGCTTGACTGGAAACAATATCCACTTCAATTTCCGGCGTTTGCGCCATAGTTAGCATTGGATAATCATCAAAATTATTCGCCATAGCTTTACCTTCTGTAAACTCTATTTCACCAAACAGAGCCGCGGTTAGGCCATACACAATGGAACCTTGCATCTGACGTTTAACGATCTCTGGATTCACGACTTTACCGCAATCCACCACACAGTAAACCTTATCCACCATAATGCGTTTGGCACCATTACTGGTTTCAATGTGTGCTTCAACTACCTGGCCCACGTAACTCCCAAAACTATGCACCACAGCCATGCCTTTTGCTTGTCCATTTGCAGCTTTTGCAGGCCAATCAGAGAAACTATGTAAGCGTTGCAAGACTTGATGCGTTCGACTCTCAGGTTTAAGCATGCCATAGCGATACTCAAACGGATCTATGTTTGCCTTCAGTGCCAACTCATTGATAAAACCTTCCATAAAGAAGCCTGTATAAGAGTGCCCTACAGAACGCCAGAACCCAAGCGGGATATTAAAGTTCTCTCGCACCACATCAAGCTGCAGGTTTTTGATTTGGTAGTCTTGATCTGCCAAGCCTTCTGACATGGCGTTATCAATCATGGTGGCAGAGCCACCGGAAAAACTCGCCATCACAGAATCACTCACCACTTTACATTGCCAAGCTAGAGGCCATCCCTTGTCATCCGTCTTGACATTAAACTGAGTCAAGGCCGCAGGACGATAAAAGTCATGCTGAATATCCTCTTCGCGTGACCAGATCAATTTCACCGGAGCATCCATCTCTAAAGCGATGGCAACCGCTTGAGCGACATAATCCGCATTCGCTCTGCGCCCAAAACCACCCCCTAAATAAGTGGTATGAATACGCACTTGAGATGGCTGCATTAAACTTGCATCGGCAGCAAGACTGGCAGCCAATGTTTGGTTTTGGGTTGGCGCCCAAACTTCACACACATCATCGTGAATCCAGGCTGTTGCGTTCATCGGTTCCATCGTAGTATGTGCTAAGTATGGCACTTCATAGAGCGCTTCCACAGAATTTGTAGCATGACTAACCTCACTCATGGCTACTTTTGCGGCCTTCACACTCTCTCCCGCTTTTTGCAGCCCTGCTTCAAGCTGTTGTTTGATTTTGGCAGAATTTAGATTTGTGGTTTTACCTCCAGTAAAGCTTGGCTGTAAGGCATCCAAGCCTTTTTTAGCTTGCCAATAACCCGTTGCGACCACGGCAATCGCACCTTCTAAAGGCACAACCCCTTTAACACCCTTCACGGCAAGCGCGGCGGCTTCATCGTAAGCATCCAAAGTTCCACCAAATACGGGAGATTGAGCAATCGTAGCTACCAACATTCCAGGTAAATTTATGTCCATTCCAAACTGTGCACTGCCATCAACCTTAGCGGCGGTATCCACACGTTGCACTGGTTTGCCAATATAACGGTATTCACTTGGTTTTTTAAGCGTCACATTATTTACACTTGAAACCTGCTGCAACTCAGGAATCAACTCTTCAAAACCGAGCTCATTGCTCACTTTGCCTGATGAATCTTTCAAAAGAACTTTATGTACACCAACCTCACACTCATTGACCGCAACGCCCCATTTGTGGGCTGCCGCATGACGAATCATCTCTCTTAAGGTCGCCGCAGTCTGGCTTAAAGGTTGCCACCAACCTCGAACAGCAGTACTGCCACCAGTTACCTGAATACCAATGATTGGGTTGTTATATTTTGGGTTATTAAGCGGGTATTTCACGCTGACTTTATTTAGATCGGCACCTAGCTCATCAGCAAATATCATTGCCAAAGCAGTTTGTGAGCCCTGTCCCATCTCCGCTGCGGGAACGATCAAAACCACTTCTCCTGTATCAGACAACTGCAACCAAGCTCTGACTTCAATTGGATTGCCCTCTTTATCTTTTGCAGCTTTTTGCTGGGCTGCATGAGCTTTTTGTACAACAGGAAGATTAAATGCTAAAGCTAAACCACCTAGCGAAAATAAACCGGCTTTGATAAAAGCTCTCCGTTCCGGGTTTTCCGGAGCCATAATTTCTACCGCTTTAGCCTGAGTAGCCTCTACTTCTGGATTCGATTGGATTTGTGTTGCTTTTGAATGTGTTTGAAGTTGCTGTGCTACGCTTTCCATCTTAAGCCTCCTGCGCCAATTTTTGAGGGTTAGACTTGAGTTCCACCGAAAGGTTAATCGCTTGCTTAATCTCTGGATAGGTTCCGCATCGACATAAATTAATCATCTCTTTATCAATAATTTCCTCATTCACCTGATCATGTTTGTCTAACAAAGCGACTGCACTCAAAATTTGACCAGACTGACAATACCCACATTGCGGCACATCCAATTCTTTCCAAGCCTGTTTAACGGGATGATTATCTTCAATACCTTCAAGCGTGGTTACGGATTGATTTTTAATTGCACTAATCGGGGTTACACAGCTGCGCACAGGTTTGCCATCGACAAGCACAGTACAGGCTCCGCACAACCCAGCGCCACAACTAAACTTGGTAGCATTAAGTTCTAACTCATCTCGTAGCACCCAGAGCAATGGAGTATCACCTTCCGAATCAATATTAAATTCTTGCTGATTTACTTTTAACACGGTTTTCATTACACCTCCCCGGTGGTCATCTGCATTTACAAGTTGGTCAGATCATTATGGTCAGATCATTCTGATTGACAAGACTAAGAAATAACACTTACTTAGTCGACTTCTTACTATAACGATTCATAAAGTTCATGTGCTTAGACTTACTGCAAAACAAACTTAATTCTGTGTTCTTTGTTACAGAACAAATCGAGAGCTTTGCACGAGTAGGACGCGAAGAAAAAATGAGAGAAAATTTGGCTGATTGAGGCGGGTAACGCAGCGAATAGCTGGCTATTCGCAAGTTTTCCAACAAAAATCAGTCGAATTTTAGCCATTTTTACTCGTGTATCTATCTCGTGTTTACACCCTAGTAG
>JAASTL010000212.1 GCA_021767305.1 Piscirickettsiaceae bacterium
CTCATGAAAGAGTTAGTCAGCCATATGTCTGAGCGTAATATTCCCAAAATCAAACCACTTAATCAGGGGTTAATTCTGCTTAAAGACATGGATAACCGCGAGCAACTGCAACAACTCAACATGCCAACCATTTGGATTTTGGGTGAACATGACCCACTCATTCCGCAAGATATTCGCGACAACCTGCATCGCTTACAGCCAAACGCAGAAATCGCCATTATTCCAGACGGTAGTCATATTCCGTTCTTCTCACAACCGGAAGAAACCGCCAAAATCATCACCACTTTTTTAAAGCAACATTCATAAGCGCTTTTATCGAATAAATTCAAAACCATGCAAAACTTCAGCCGCCAACATATTCAAGCCCATTTTAATCATGCAGCCCCCAGCTATGATGAAGCCGCTGTGTTGCAAAAAACCGTGGCCGAACGAGTGGATGAACGTTTAGACCTTACCACCATTGAAGCCAACACCATTTTGGATTTAGGTGCCGGAACCGGCCTATTGACGGAAAAGTTGTTAGCGCGTTACCCGAATGCGCAGATTTATGCGGTGGATCTTTCCAGCAAAATGTTGCAACAAGCCCAACCGCGTTTGCGTGCACCGCGTTGGCCACAACTAGGCAAGCCACTGAACGATTGGTTAGCCAATTGCAAACTTACGCAAACAATTGCAACCAAAACCCAAGCCAAAGCCATTACCGCCGATGTTTATCAACTCCCCTTTGCCGATGCCTCGGTGGATTTAATTGTCAGCAACCTCATGCTGCAATGGTGTGATGATTTAGATGCCGTGTTTGCAGAGTTTAGAAGAGTGCTTAAACCCGACAGCCTGATTATGTTCACCACTTTTGGGCCTGACACCCTAAAAGAATTACGCCAAGCCTGGCAAGCCGCTGACAGCGACTATGAACACGTCAATACCTTTATTGATATGCACGATATTGGTGATGCGCTGATTCGCGCTGGTTTTGGGCAACCGGTGATGGATGTTGAACACTTTACCCTCACCTACGACAAACCCATGGGCGTTTTGCGAGACCTCAAAGCCATTGGTGCCACCAATGCCAACCAACAACGCGCTAGCGGTTTAATGGGCAAACAGCGTTTTACGCACATGCTCAATGCCTATGAAGACTTTAGAACCAGTGACAATAAAGTCCCCGCCACCTACGAAGTCGTCCACGGCCACGCCTGGGCCGCACAAGAAATCTTTAAAGGCCCAAACCGCGATAAATCTGGGCATATTGAAATCTCACTGGATGAATTTTCAGCGCAGCTGAAGAAATAAATTAAAGGCTATCAAGCGGACTTTTCACCCCATGCCCGCCTTGATTCAAGACATGGGTATAAATCATCGTAGTACGTAAATCGGCATGGCCTAACAAGGCTTGAATGGTACGAATATCTGTTCCCGATTCTAATAGGTGTGTTGCGAAAGAATGCCTAAAGGTATGGGCTGAAACACGTTTATGGATGTCACACTTATTTACCGCTCTTTTAATCGCCTTATTAACAACAGACTGATCGATGTGATGCCGGCGAATAATATGAGTTTGAGGCTCTTTGGATAAGTTAACGCTTGGAAACACATACTGCCAAGCAAACTGTTTGTGTGCGTTGGGGTATTTCTTTCCTAAGCCTTGTGGCATATAAACCGAACCATATCCCTCTGCCAAATCGCTATCATGTAATTGCTTAACTTTATTAAGCTGCTCCTGTAACAACGGCACAACTTCTTTAGCTAAAGGTGTTACTCGATCTTTTTTACCCTTGCCTTGACGCACTGTAACTTGCATATAACCAAAATCAATATCTTGAACTCGCAGTCTTACGGCTTCAGTAATACGTAAACCACTGGCATAAAGTAATTTAGTAATGAGAGCCGAAGTGCCATTCATAAAAGAGAGAACACACTTAACCTCTTCTTTAGTCAATACAACAGGGATTTTAGGTTGTTTATTTGAGCGGCTAGCGGAAACACCTTCCAATGGTCTATGCAATATCTTTTCATAACAATAAACCAAAGCATTCAACGCCTGATTTTGTGTTGATGGAGCCACGTTGCGATTAATCGCTAAATCAGTCAAGAATTGTTCAACCCCTAACTCCCCAGTTTCAATCATAGAAAGCCGATCTTTAAATCCATGAAACCTAACATAGCGCTTTATCCAATCACAATAAGTGGTTTCGGTTGAATAAGCATAACCCTCACGGCGTAACTGAATGCGCATTTGCTCTAGCAAGGTTAGGTTTTTTGGGTTATTATCCATACGAAAATTTAATTACTAACAACAGAATTATGCCAATCATAACTAAAATTCTGTAGTTAGAACAAATTTAAAATAAACGGTACTTTATGCCTGATTTTGCTCCTAATACGGAATATCCTGTCAAAAGTGCCTGATAATAATTGTTAGCCACAACAAGGAACACTATGAAGAATCCAGACAGAGATAAAGTATCACGCTTGGATGCACTACCAAATATTGGAAAGGCGATATCAGCAGATCTTCATTTGATAGGCATCGACCATCCTAAGAAGCTTATTGGAATGGAACCATTCCAAATGTATGAAGATTTATGCACAGCAACAGGTAAAAGGCACGACCCTTGTGTGATTGATGTATTTATGTCGGCTGTTCATTTTATGCAGGGTGGTGAACCTCTTCCGTGGTGGTCGTTTACTCAAGAACGAAAAAATCATATAACTCAGCAACGGAGATAAAGAGAATGAAATACGGTTATACAATCATCTATGTTTCATCAGTAGAAGAAACATTGGATTTTTACAAAAAAGCCTTTGGTTTTGACGTGAAATTCATTCATGAATCTAAAGCCTATGGAGAGTTGCAAACAGGTGAAACCACATTAGCTTTCGCTTCCCACGAAATGGGCGACATGAATCTTGGTGGAAAATATTCAAAGGCTAATATCAATGAAAACCCGTTTGGTATCGAGCTGGCTTTCGTGACAGAAGATGTAGCCGCATCATACGAAAAGGCTGTTTCTGCTGGTGCATTACCGATCAAGGAACCAGAAGAGAAGCCTTGGGGTCAAGTTGTTGGCTATGTCAGAGCAGTAGATGGCTCAATTATTGAACTTTGCACACCAATTAGCGGCTAACAAAGCAAATTAACTCGGATGCAAATTCCGCTGCGCTCCATTTGCACCGGTTATTTGCAACGTTATATTTACAAATGCCCCACCTTCACATAAATCAATGCTCCATCCTCTTTCGTAAAAGGCGTATGCTGGCTCATGTGAGGGCTACGAAGCCAGGTGCCTTTGGGATATTGGCCATGCTCATCGTAAAACGTGCCTTCCAATACA
>JAASTL010000213.1 GCA_021767305.1 Piscirickettsiaceae bacterium
CCACAAGAAGGATTAACACCAGAACAGCAAAGACATATTCAAGAAGCGGTATCTGCAATCTTTATTCGTGATGGTATTCATTACTCAACAACCTATCACAACATAAAAACGGAATTTCGCGTGGGAACTTATAAAGACATTCCACAAGAACAATACCCAGCCTTATGCCGATTTTTAAATATTGAGCCAACACATAAAACGAAAGATGAACCTGAGCCAGATGTTGACCTAAGACAGCTATCTGAGTTTATGAATTTCACGGCAGAACGCATCAATCACCTGTCGCAAGCGGAATACACTATGGGAAAAATGCTAAAATCCATGCAGGAAATGCACCAGGATATGCAAGAGCATCGGTACAAAACCCGCGACCTTGCATTTGATTTAAAGGTGTTTGCCAACCGATTAACTGCTTAACAGCTAAATAAACCCCGCACAAGCGGGGTCTTGATTACCGATTTCTAACCTGCGCTTCACCGTAATCACTTACAAGACGAGCCTGCAATTGTGTTTGGACTTCGGTTAATCGCTCAATCTCATCCTCCCAACGCTTAACTTCATTGTCATTATCTGACGCATTAATCAATTTTCGGTAAGACTTAACTACTTTACGGATTTTTGAAATCTGTTTTTGCGTGCCTTTTGTTCGACCAATCAATTCAATCTTAAAGTCGCGTGAAAGTGCATCGCGCTTAGACTCAATATCACCTTCGCCATAACCTTCTGAATATCGTTTCAATTGGGCTTCAAAGTTATCCACATCATTCACAATTTCTTTATAAGCATCGTAGTAAACCTTGTCTTGGTTTTCCTTTTTAACGGTTGACCAGACAGGAATATTTCTAGCATCCACCTCTTCGCCATTGTACTTTTTCGCAGCCAAGGTAATGCTTTGCTCAACGAATCGGCCAGCGCCCCCCGTAAGTGTACCAACGATTGATTGAATAGCTGCTGGTGGAATTTCTATAGCACCAGGCTTAACTCCATCACCACCAGTGCCACGACTCACTAACCAAGAGACACCGTGATACAGGCTTCCGCGCTGATAATCGAACATCTTCTCGCTATTTGGAATATCGTCAGGATCAAAAGGATTGTCTGGGTACAGAGAGCCACCGAAAGCATTTTTATTTTGTGCTATTTGAATAAATGGATCGAGTAGCACTGGTGATATTAATTGCGCTAACTGGTCAGAATCCCCACTCACCGCATCTGTAAACTGCATTCCACCAATTGGGTTGAAATGCAAAGCCCCACTACTAACTGTTTGCTCTAGGAACTTTTCGGTACTAATACCATTACGCCCATCGGTTTGCTCGTAGCGGTAAAGTTGCGCCAACTTCATACCTAAATGCGTGAAGTACCCAAGCCCATACGACATAGGAATATTGAAGCGAGAGCCATCACTTGAAACAATTGGAATACTACGCATCTTTTCATGCTCAGGCAATAAGTCAAACACGTTATTCCCTAACTCATCTTCGTCATCCTGCAAGCCAGCCATAAAACCGACCGCAATCAATGAGCCTGCAACAGCTAAAACACGTTTCGGGCTATTCAATGTTTGCCCCATTCGAACCAATCCTTGCATAGCTGGATTATAGAACAAAAAGACCTTATCAAGTTTGCGGGCCATTTCACCTTTACGGTCAAAGTTTACCGTAATGTTTTTAGCAATCTTGGCCGCTTCATTTACCGACTTACCTTGTTCAATCGCCACTCGGAAAGCCGCCAAACGCCACATATTTTCCGTAGCACCACCTAAATCCTCTACGTGCTTTAACACGTTTCGGTATAGGAATCGTCCGGTTTTCCCGACAATCTTCTTAGTAAAGATTTTCTTTTGGTGGTCTTCAAATAAATCAGAAATCTGCTTAACAGTTTGTTGCTGGGTTTTGAAATCCATGTAACCGGTTTTACCACCCGCATCACGATAAAGCTTGTGCCACTCATTCCACTCTTGCTGTTCTTTATTCAGCTTTGGGTTGTTTGTCGTGTCACGCTCATAACGCATAGATGCACCTGCTGCACCTGTTACATACTTCGCCATTTGCAAAGCACCCTTGCCGCCTAACTCTTGTGTACCATTGACTAATGCCATTTGAGTGTCACGAGCACTATTCACAATCGTAAAAGATGGATTCCACGCAGTAATCGTCTTCTTGATAAATGTAACCGTGTCATCTACCCAAGTAAACGGCTCTTCATTTACTTGCAGCATAGCTTCTTGCAATGGGGCATCATTCACTTTAATCGCGTATTTCTTACCGTCGCGGTAGAATTGAATCTGACCAGGCTCAAAAGCTGATACTGGCTCTACCTTCCATAAAGAATCCTGCGGATAAACATCAACCGCCATTTCTAAAACAGCATTGACCTTATTTTTTTCCGCACGGACCAAACCACGCTGCATATCAAAAATCGCATTCGCGAGAATATCCCCAGCTTGAGATTGACGACCTTTTGCCGCTTTAATCTCTGTGCCAGACAAATTGAACTTCTTACCTGTTCCTAAGAATCCATTTTGCTTAGTGACAGAAATTGCGCCATCGCCAGTATTGCCCTCTTCGGCCATATCAATATCGTTTTTCAACGGCACATAGTTCGGATAAACTTTACGCCACAAGTCACGCGACTCTGCTGATACTGTGCCAGCCTTAACACGCTCATCAAGATTTTGGTCCAGCATCTTACGCCATTGTTTTGCGTGCTTTTCGATAGTTGGAAACTCTAACTCAATCTCTGACATTAGGTTTTCTGCTTCTTCATCAGTCATACCCGAACCATTCTCAACCTCACGAGTCTCTAGCAAGTAGGCATTACGCTCAGGTGCGTGCTTGGCATACATATACAAGCCCATGACGTGCTCATTGATACCATCTTTTGACTGAGCTGAAACAATGCGCTCAACGTTGCGTTGATGGTCTTGAAGCTTATTTGGTAGGATTGCTAGGTAACGCTGAGTTGCACCATAAATATCAGGTGTCTTGTCACCAATCATCTTAGTCAGCGTTTTTTGAAGTTGATTCACACGCTCAAAACGATCATAAAATGCAGTTTTGGCTTGTTGCTCTTTACCCCATTTAGCCGAAAGCTCTTCACCTAACTCTTGATTTGAAGGCTTGCGAGAAAACAGAATGTTAGCTGAATCGGCTTGGTCGGGGTCAAAGGCTGCGTGAATTGAGCGGATGCTAGATGTGTTAAACATCAGAACAGAGTCTGGTCGCTTAACACCAATATCACCACCTTCATCAAGAATTACACCATCAAAGTTATAACCATTTTCCTCAAAAAACTCATAAAAATCCTCTCCCTCTACCCAGTCAGG
>JAASTL010000214.1 GCA_021767305.1 Piscirickettsiaceae bacterium
AAGAGAAAGTCATTGCGACCTGGCCGGGACCGGTGACATGGGTATTGCCGGTTGCTAAAGTTTTACCTGATTGGATTACCGGTGGTCGAGATACCGTTGCCATTAGAGTTAGCGCACACCGGTTGGTACAGCAACTCTGCAAGGCTTTTGGCGGCCCGATTGTTTCAACCAGTGCCAACCTTACAGGGCAAGCCCCGTGTAAATCAGCATTAGAAATCAAACAAACCTTTGCAGACAGCGTTTATTGCCTTGAAGGCGAACTAGGAAACTTAGCCCAACCCACCCAAATTTGGGATGCAGTTACAGAAAAACGCATCCGTTAATTACAATTTTGAAAATCCCTGGTTTTCGTAAGTCTATGTTTTTATATAGAATAAATTTTTTGTTCTTTTGCTATTAAAAATACTTATGAAATAAGTGGTTTACTTTTAAAAAATAAACGTTTAATTTTGATATTCGTTTTTATTGAAATAGTAAAAAAGTGAGTATCAATGCTAAATAAAAAGACCTTTTTTAAAAGAACAGCACTGAGTGCTGCCATTATTGCAACACTTGGTTTAACGGCTTGTGGTGGGGGCGGAGGTTCCTCTTCAAGCGATGACGGAACAACTTCCTTTAGTGCTTCTTCAAGTGGAACCGCAGCTAAAGGGATTATCAGTGGCGGTATTGTGACTGCAACTGAAGTTTCTACAGGCAATGAAGTCGGAACGGCATTAACTGATATTGATGGTAAATACCAACTGACTATCGGTTCAAATTACCAAGGTGGACCTATCCAGCTTACCATTACGGCAGACGCTGATACTCAAATGAAGTGTGATGCGACTGAGGGTTGTGGAACTCGTCCAGCTGATGATGGTATTACTGATACAGACGCAGTTGTAGACTTTGGTGAATGGTATAAGCCTGGCGCTGGAGGAGTGCAAATGCGCGCTTTGATTCCTGCAGCATCTAATGGAGCGACTATTTCAGCAAGCATTACCCCATTTACAGAAATGGCTGCGGCTCGTGCTGGAGCCGCACCAACGGCTGATTCTATTGCCGCTGCTAACTCTGAAGTCACTAGCCTATTGGGTGTTAATATTCTAAATACCCCACCTGTTGATATTACCTCTTTGCCTGCTGGCGCATCTGCCACTGAAATCGCTTATGCAGCACTGGCTTCTGCCGCGGCAAACTTGGCAGGTACGGATTCTGAAACTGGACTTTTAGATGTGCAGGCCGGTATTGATGCTTTAGCAAGTGCCCTAAGTGAAGACGGTATTATCGCTAACGATGATGATACTGATGAGTCAGTCATTTCTTTACAGGACATTTTGGCAGAAGCAGCAGCCACTTTAAATAAAGTTGATGCAGATGATACCTCAGGCATTCTTGACGAACTGCAAGATGATATCCAGCAAGCGGGTGAAGATGGTTTAGTTAACCCTGATCCAGTAGATACAGCCACTTTATCAGCAGTTGATAAGGCTAAAGCGTTAGTGGCTGATTTCCGTACTTATGCAACTGAATTGGATACCACTCTTTCAAATCCAGAATTTGGTGGTGAGTTTGCTCAACAAATTGAATTAGCCTCTAATTTTATTGGTACCGGTAAACCTGGAATTGATCCAGTTGCAGCGCTTTCTTATGTGAGTGAAGATGTTCAAGATTTAGCTGAATATATTTTGTGGAACTATGAAGATACTTCAGATTCTGGAACTCTCGAATTCCCTTTAACAGAAGATAATGCAGATTTATTAGCTACCCCATTCAGTTCTGGATCAATGGATTACACCATTGAGATAAATCCAGAAACAGGCGCTTATGAAATTACCGCTGACTTCACAAATGCAGTTGTTGAATCTTATACAGTTAACTTATCGTTTGTTTACTCAGGTGTTTATCAAGAAAGTTCTGAAGATAACTACAACCAAGAAACTAAAACAACAACGGGTTCTTATGATGAAGTTGATAATATGAATAACACTATCTCAGGTTCAATGGTTTCAGAGTTTAGTAACCTAAATATTACTTCTGGAGAAGTGCTTCAAAGTTCAGAATCAGAATCCTATAGTTATAATGAAGCTCAAGAGAGTGGAACTTATAGTTCAGTTATGGTCAACCAGCTGTCTTTAGATGCGACTCTAGCGGTTCTTAATGAAGGTAGCGAAACACCAATTACTTTCTCAGGTGAATTGAATGCTGATGTTATGTCTAAGGAAAATGAAGAGTATAGCTATAATTGGAGTACTGATGAATACTCTCAAAATGAACAGAGTGTTAGCTATATTAAAGCCTTCGACATGAATGGTTCAGTAGCCTATGGCTCAGAAGAAGTTGGTTTGGATGTTTCTGTAGCGATGCCAAATGCAGATGATTTCTATGCCATGGATTTAGGTTCAATTGAAGAAACGACTGAACAATGGCTACAGATGAATGCAGGTATCGGCTTATCAGTGGATACGCTTAACCTAAGTGATGTTGATCTAAATGTATCAGCGACTCGTACTGCATTTGATGCTGCCGAAGCAGAAATTCGCTTAAGTCATGCTGATCGTTCAATTCTTGTGAGTTTTGCGACTCAATTAGTAGCGGATGGAATGCCGACTTCTTTGGGTGATGCGATGAACTTAACAGTTGGTGAAGCCAGTGGCGATATTCAGGTGACTGATGCAAATGGCACAACTATGACATTAACGCCTCCAACTCCTGAGACTGAAGGTGTAATTGGTGAAGTAACAGTAGATGGTATTGCTGTGGCAACCATTGAGCAAACTGAAGATGGTTTAATCAAAACCAGTTATGCAGATGGTACTTTTGAAATTTTCTAACTTTTGATTAGATGATTTAAAAGTAAATAAAGGACAGCTTTGGCTGTCCTTTTTATTTTGGAGTTTATATTGAAAAAATCTGTTTTATTTTTGAACTTAGCTTTTTTAAGTTCGATTTCCTGGCAATCCATTGCCAGTAATACTCTGCAAACATCTGTGTTTGTTGATATTTCAAGTTTTAGTCATAGTGAACCTATCTCTATGCATGGTCTTTTTAATGATTGGGAAGGTACCTACTCTTCCGGGAGAAAAGCTTTTTCGATAAATAAGTTTGAAGTTGGATTTAGCCTAAATGAATGGCAATTATCGGTGCTTAATCGACAAGATTATGTGTTTGAGTTTGCCCCGGATACCGCCAAGCTTTTTTACGATACTAAAAACAAAAAAAGCTTAGACGTGGGAGAGATTTATAACCTTGATTTAACAAGCCAATCGTTTTTAGCCCGAGGTGTTAAGCTGGCATATAGCAGGCAGTTCAGCCAATTTAAAATTGGTTTTGCGGCCACTTA
>JAASTL010000215.1 GCA_021767305.1 Piscirickettsiaceae bacterium
TAAGCCTCCAAAAGCAATAATCAAAATCTAAGTGATATATAAGAAAAAATAAGCAAAACTAATTCCAAAGTCACTCTTAAAAATCACTTTTAAACTGCCTTAGCGTTGATTACCTTTTCATCTGCTGAGCCAGTGCCATCGCTTTAACTAAGCGTAAAGCTTCATTCAGCTCGTAATCTTCTTCAAGCAATTTATCTAATTCACTCACATTTTCAGACTCTTTATCTTCAATCGCTTTTTCAGCTTCACCGTTTTCTAGGTGCCCACTTAGGTCTTTCTCTTTAACGCTAAGTCTCTCTTTTTCGAGCTTCTCTACTTTTACTCGATCAATCACAACATCCGGTTTAATACCTTCAGCCTGAATAGAGCGACCAGATGGCGTGTAATAACGAGCCGTGGTGACTTTAATTGCTGCGCCATTATTCAATTGTAATAGCGTTTGCACAGAGCCCTTACCAAAACTGGTTCTACCGGCAATAACTGCCCTTTTCTGATCTTGTAAAGCGCCTGCGACAATTTCAGAGGCCGAAGCGGAACCTTCATTGATCAGTACAACAATCGGCTTACCATTGAGTAAGTCGCCATTTTCTGCTTCAAAACGCATTTTTGAGTTTTGAATACGCCCTTCGGTATAAACAATTAAACCATCTTCCAAGAAGGCATCTGAAACTTGCACTGCGGCATTTAAAACCCCACCCGGGTTATTGCGTAAATCAAGCACTAACCCATCTAAAGGTGCTTTGTTTTCTTTCTCTAATTTTTCAATCGCTTTTACTAAATCTGGCCCCGTTCTGACTTGGAATTGACTAATACGCGCATAACCCACATTATCTTTCAACATGCGTTGTTTAAGGCTTTTAACCTTAATGACTGCTCGCGTAATCTCAATCGTCAAAGGTTTATCTTCACCTTTACGCACAATGGTTAGCTTAAGCTTGGTACCTGGCTTACCACGCATGATTTTTACGGCTTCACTTAAGGTTTTACCTTTAACCGGTTCATTACCCAGCTTGATAATCAAATCACCCGCCTGTACGCCCGCTTTTTGGGCTGGAGTATCGTCAATTGGAGAGATGACCTTAACAAAACCATCTTCCATGCCGACTTCCATACCTAAACCACCGAATTCACCACGGGTATGCTCTTCCATCTCTTTAAAGTCAGTTGGAGGAAGATAAGCAGAATGCGGGTCTAGGCTCGACAGCATTCCGCTAATCGCACCTTCTAGCAGTTTTTTGTCTTCGACTTCATCAACATAATCATGAGAAACGCGTTCAAACACTTCTACAAATGCGCGTAACTCTTGTAATGGAATGGATATCTGCTCTGAATCTACACTGGTTTTTTCTGTCTTATCGGCCCAAACCGTTGTGCCAAGAGCGATTAATGCACCTAATACCGCTCCGGAACTTACCAGCAATGTCTTTTTGATTCCGGTCTTCACTCAAAACTCCAAATTAACTGAATTAAGAAATCGACTCTGAATAACAGGATATTTTTCAGCTATTCAGAGTCGACTTAACATCATCATACATTATCAAGCCTATTAGTCGACTCGCCAGTATGACTCTCCCAAAAATAATTTGTTCATTATAAATTAACTTTAAGTGACAGACTCCCCACTTTTAATTAGAATTCATACCCAATAGAAAATAATAATATTGTTATATAGTGAATTGAATATGACCGACGAAATAAACGCTCTTTTTGAAATGAAAGATGAAAACATCACCAAAGCTTCTAAAGCACTTAAAGCCATGGGGCATCCACTTAGACTAAAAATTCTATGTGTAATAGGTGAAAATGAATTGCCGGTTATGGATATTGTAAAAAAGGTAGGCACAACGCAAAGCAATATCTCTCAGCACATTGATATTCTAAGAGAAAAAGAGATCATTACTTCTCGCCGTGATGGCAGTAAGATTCTTTGCAAGGTGAGAGACAAAAACATTCTGCAATTAATGGATGCCATGCAACAAACCTTCTGTGCGGTAGAGTAATCAAACTGCATCATTCTTAGATACAAATCTACCTAGATAATTTGAATTTGAGCAACGTAGCTTTTTAACAGCTAAATGTTATCCATATTTTGGATGTCTTAAGACGCCAAGCCCGATAAAGAAACCCTTAAATCAAACTGGTTTCGTGCCGTTATCACACCATTTGAGCTTTCAACCTCTGCTGCGTAGCCTTGAGCTTTGATCTGATTTAACCCTTCAGTGTTACCACTAGATATAACCTGGCTAGCACTTGATGAATTTTCAGATTCTCGTAATCCTTCTTCATTAGCCACTTCTTTTTGCATTGCCAACTCAACTTGGGCTTGCTGCATCATTTGTGTTGCCGCCTGTGCCACTCTTCTATCCTGATTTGAAGGTTCTGCCGGAGCCAAAGCCGCACGCTGAATCACTCTAGCCTTTTCAATAGTCGCTTGCGGGTCTCCACTTACGGGAGAAGTGTCAATACCAACTTCACCACCTATGGCATACTGCTTACCATCCGGTCCGGTTTGGTAAGAAAAACTCATGCCTTTGGCATACTGCCCGGCAACAGCAAGATGCGCCATTTCATGGGCTCGCACCTCCGTATCTCTTGCTTTAAGCTGATTCAACACCTGTTGCACCTGCAGCTCTTGTTGTTTAACTTTTTGATTGTCAGTTTGATTTGTTGATTGCGAAGCTACGGTCGAACCGCTGTCAGGGTTATTGCGATCTTGAGCATTACGGTTTTGACTTGCTGAGGTATTTGACGAACTGCTTTGCTGATTTAAAGAAGGAGAATAATTAATAGGTCTACTGGCTTGGGATTCCAGTTGATTTTTGGAATTAATACTATTTTGAGAAGCTGTAACAGGACTTACCGGTGTGGTTGCCATGCTGGACTGTCCGGTATTAAAGTAGAAATTTTGACTGTAACCAAGACCTGGAATAAGCATACTTAAACTCTCTTAGTGAGATTTAAATATACCAAAAGATTTTTACATTTCATATACTTACATTTAACACCCTACATAATCTTGATTTAATAATATAAATCTGTAAAAAGGGCACTTTCTTGCTTAGATCGTAGTATTCTGACACCACAACATTTTATTTATCGAGCCCAATATGCAAGCACAACTCGCTGAAGCCGCCAAAATCTTCAAAAACTCATCTGTTCCAAACATTCCGGATGAAATCATTCGTCTAAAAGAAGAGTTGAATAAAAAATACCCAAACACCGTCAATATCGCCAATCTCATCAGTCACAACCCAGAGTTATTGGGCGACTTTTTAACATTGGTAAATACCAATATCACCAATGAAAAAAATGAGGTTAAAGA
>JAASTL010000216.1 GCA_021767305.1 Piscirickettsiaceae bacterium
GAAACGTTGCATATGGAAATTTCTGCATTGACGGTCATTTGGTAATGAGAGTCTGGTTTCCACATAACCTTTAAAATCGGTATTTCTTGCCAAAACAGAGCCAAAACCATCTCCACCTTGCTTTTTTTCAAATGCATAGGCGCTGGCAATTCGATCAATAGGGTGGCGCATAAAAATAACCGGAAGCACTTCTACCCCGTCAATTTTAGGGGGAGGCAATATAGCTGTATGACTTGAAAAACATTTAGCTTGTGGGTTATCGATAATCCATTGCTTCACCATTTCACGGTTTTTTGCAGGTTGTCCCGGAAATTCAGCAGTCACCCATTCATCACCTTTAAAGTTTTCTTTAAAAGCTGCATCAAGAGATGTGCCTGCATTTTTAAATAGATGGTAGTGTAATATTACTTTGCGCATTGAGTTCTCTTTATACTTTTTATTTTAATGCGTTGTAAATAACCCAACACTGGCAAAAATGTCTTTAAAGGCTTTTTTACCGTGTTCGAATGAGTATTTTTCTTGTACTAAGGCTAATTCATTTTCTGAGAAACGGTTCCAGAGTTTTTGATCATCATACAGTTTTATAATTGCATCAACCCACTCTTCAGGTTTATCTGCAATTAATGTGCTTATACTGTGAGTTAAGGCAGTACCTTCAGCAGCAACATCGCTCAAAACGGTAGGTAAACCATAGGCCATAGATTCAAGTACTTTTCCTTTGATGCCGGCACCTGACAAGAGAGGCGCTACAAAAACACGATGGCCATGATAAACATCATCTAAGTGTTCTGCAAATCCAATCATCTTAATATTTTTATTCTCGTATTCTTTAAACTCTTGAGGCATGCTACTGCCGTAAACATAAAGGGTTATATCAGGGCGGCGTTTTTCAAGCAGAGGCATAATGTCATTAACCAAGTATTCTACTGCCTCGACATTTGGCTTGTGTTTGTAACCACCTAGGAAGACAATTCCTTCTCTTTGACTAAAACTCTTGCCTGCTGTTTTTGTTTCAAGAACCCAAGGCGTAATGTGAAGTTTTTCAGCTTCTAAGATATGGCTGGTAATAACCGCATGTTCAGTTGAGTTGTATGTTAAAACGGCATCAACTTCATCACATACCTTCAATTCTTTTTCTTTAGTTACTAGGGCTTCTTGAAGCTTTTGTTCGTCTTTGCCATTTTTAAGTGCCGCACGCATTTCACGTAAAAAGTGTAAATCAGCATTATTAAATACCACTGGCTTACCGGCTTGTTTAATGCGCGGCAAGTATTTTTCTGCAACATAAAAACGCGTTATGTAGACAGCGTCCATCTCTGCTAAACGCTGGTTTAATACATCATCTAATGAGGTATAAAATGGCGCATAAAGCACTTCTACACCCATGCGTTGTAATTCGGTGGTAAATTTTCCAAAATGAGCAAGATTTTCTGGAATGAAGGTTACTTTGAATCCAAGTGATATCATTAACTTAATTTCTTGCACTGCTGCATAGCTACCCTCATCTTTATTAGGCATTGGCGTCGCGTAATCAATAACAAGAACTCGTTGATCTATATTACGGTCTTTTTCAATTTTTAAATTTTCTAAACTTGGTGTACCGTTATTCTTGAACGCTTTAAACCATTTTGAACGGAAGGTTTTTTCATTAACAACCTGGTATCTTTTTAATCCTTTAGTGACGTCTGTACCATGACTCTGACCCTCAAAGTGAATTACCTGGGAAAAAGGCACATATAAAGTTTTGTAGCCCGCTGCTCGGACTTTAAAAGATACATCTGTATCTTCGTAATAACATGGAACTAACTCTTCACTAAAGCGCCCTACTTCCTCCCAAATGTCTTTTTTAATACACATGGCTGCACCAGTAAGGTAATCTGCTTGCCTAACATAGTTATACTCAGGTTGATATGGGTTTGCATTGCGGCCTACATTCCACGGTTGACCATTACCCCAAACAATACCACCCGCCTCTTGTAGAGAGCCATCTAGGTTTAACAATTTAGAACCTGTTAAGCCTACATTTGGATCTTTTTTATGTTGTAAAAGAAGCTCATCAATCCAAAAGGAGGTTACTTCTGTATCATTATTTAGAAAAATAATGTAATCACCTTTTGCTAAATCAGTCGCTCTATTACAGCTTCTTAAAAACTTTAAGTTTTCTGGGTTTTTAGACACGACTAGGTTTTTGATAATTTTAGTTGCATCTTTAGTCTCATCAGTTGAACAATCGTCAGCAAGAATGACTTCGTACGAAGCCTTGTTAAAAGCTAATGCAATAGAAGCAATACAGTGATAACTTAATTCAAATTTATTATAGGCTGGTATTACAATTGAAACTTCTGGCTTTTCAAACTTAGGCAAACTGAATTCTGAGAACTTAGTTCTACCCTCATAGGATTCAACAACTACACTATGAACTGTCGTTAAATCTTTAATCGTTAACTGATCATTTCCATTTGCAATAGCCTCTAAGTGATAGTGCAGTGATTCATAGCGGTGATCAGCTTGTTCTGGCAAGCTCAAAAAGCCTGGTTGTTTGTAGCTTTCTTTTAAATATTGCCAAGGCGTTAGAATTGGGTGTAATTTTTCTGATATTGATCCAATTCTTTTTGCGTAACCTTTTACACCGACTTCAATTAATTGAATTCCACCATTTAGCACGCTAGAAGGTAACCAAATATGATCTTGAAATATTGATTGATTTGTTTCAATTTGTTTTTCTTGAATTAACTTACCACCTACAAAGAAACAGAGTGTCTTATCACCAATCGGTTTTTCTGAATTTAATGTAAAGTCAAGTCTATTCCCAAATATGTTATCAATCGAACAATGAAAATCCTGATTAAGTTTTGGTATTTCATAAGGATTTGACTTGATACTCTGACCATCACTCAGGTTTTTAATTTCAATCATTGCGCCCTCGACAATACCGTCAGCATCAACTTCAATTCTAAAACCATGGTTACCCTGATTAATTTTATTCTCTTTTAGATCTGCTCTAAATTCATCTGCAACGCCTTTACCAATAAGAAGACCTTGACAATAAACACCAACTTCAATTGGCGATGAATTTCCTTGCTCGGCAGCCCAGCCTAAAAGGCAACCGGTATCAAAAGAATCTATAGAACCTATTAAAACGTCTTTTTTGTTTGCCATTACTTTTTTTACTACCGCTTGACTTTTTTTTATCATGCTCATTATTTAAACCTTAGAGTTTGCTAAATCCATTAAAAACAACTTTGTATTTATGCAGATTATCTTCCATACACATCATCAATACGAACAATATCATCTTCTCCAGTGTACTCAC
>JAASTL010000217.1 GCA_021767305.1 Piscirickettsiaceae bacterium
GTCATAAACATAGCCCCCACCACCAGCTCTTTAACCGCATTGGCATTGGCACCTGGGGCGTTGAATACTACCACCCCTTGCTGGCTCAATTTTTCAATTGGAATATTATTTACACCAGTACCGGCGCGCCCTACCGCTATGAGTTCATCATCAAACTCTTGATCATGCATATTGGCTGAACGCACGAGAATGATATTCGGTTCAGCATCGACTAACGGATAGTTAGATTCCGGAAGTAAAGCCAGCGCTTTATCTGCAAGATTATTTAAGACCTGTACTTTTTTCATAATCATCCACCGTTTTTGTCATCATTTATTAGCAACCGCCACTAAGCCAACCACCTTTCAATCAATTACCTTTAAGCGCCTGAGTCTTGCCAAACCAGAATCCGATTATTCACGGGCATTTCTAGGTCCTCAATCAATTTCAAACCCGCTTTTTCAGCTAGCTCATTGCACCATTCAAACTCTTTGATTCCGCTCAATGGGTCTCGCTGCTTGAGCCATGCATTAAAATTGGCATTACTTTCACTGGTGAATTGACCTGCATAATTAAAGGGACCATAAATCATCACTATAGCGTCTTGATTTAGAACCGTGCTAATACGAGCAAAAAAATCCGTCACATTCTGCTCGCTCATAATATGAAAACTATTAGCACTATAGATAGCATCATAGCTTCTGGCTGGCCAGTTGGATTCTGAGACATCTAGATTTAATGGCTTTAAGACATTCTCTAAACCCGCTTCATTTAACCAAAGTTGAATGCCAGAATGAGACTCTTTTAAATCAGAAGTCTGCCAGATAAGATGCGGCATCTGTTGTGCGAAATAAACGGCGTGCTGCCCGGTACCACTGGCAATTTCCAAAACGGTTTGTTTGGATGATAGTAGCGGTTGGATTTTTTGCAGAATAACCTGTTTATTCTCTTCACTTGATTGCGAAAATGGTTTGGACACGGGGTTAAAATTTGTCATCGATTATTTTTACTCAATAATTCCTGTACTCAATTATTAATTAAGTCAGCTATTAATTAACTCAACTTTTGCCAAGCAACATAACTAAAAAAGACAAGGGTTACCCACAATAACAAATTGATGAACACCCCGCTTTTATTGGTTTGCATGCCTTTTTGATTATTAAAATAGAGCAATGCCATTGCTAGAAAAGGCATAAAGAAAGTGCCCACAATGGCATAGAGTTTCTGTACTTCCTGAAAACTCACACAAAGACTTAGCATAGGCAGTATGGCTAGTGCAAGTTGAAACCATTTATAACTTTGAGCTTGGGATAATTTGGGTAAAGTTTCCTGCTTAGATAGTACTTGGCTGTTTTTATTCTTTCTATCAAGATGACGTACCACATCAGCAAACATATAAGGCACCGCCTGCCAAACACCCAATAAGCTGCTAAAGACAGCAAAGAAAGCACCCACTAAAAACAACCATCTTCCACTATCGCCTAACTCTTGCTCCAGACCATTTGCTAGGTTCAAAAGTAAACCTGTGCCTTTACCATCAACAGGCACGGTACTCCCAATAATCACCATCGCCATACCAAATATAACCGTGGCACTATAACCAAAGGCTAAATCAAGACGACAGGTTTTGATATCTTCAACGGAATGTCTTTGCTTTTCGTGAATCCAGTAACCATAAGAAAAGATTGTTAAGGTACCACCGACTCCACCTACTAAAGCCACGGTCCAAGCTAAGCCATTGCTATCTAAATTAGGAATAGACGGTATAAATAACCCTTTTAAGAACGCCTCCGTACCTGGCCAAAGCAATATAGCAGTAGTAATGACCACCATAAACATAATACCAATGGAAATACTCATTACCTTTTCAAACAGGGCAAAGTTACCTATTCTGACCACCAATAACCCAATCACACTTAATGTAATACCAAATACAACCTTGCCAACTTCCGGATCAAAAACAGGGAGTAAAGAGTGCATCGCCACACCATTGGCACTGATCAAAGCAGAGCCAACAAAAAACGACCACAACACCAAATAAATCAAAAATACCCATACAAACGGCTGATCCAATCGTTTACTTAAGCCATCAATAAAACTTTCACCATTCACCAATTGCCAGCGTGCAATCCCCTCGGTTAAAGCAAATTTAAATAAGCCACCTAACACAACCGCCCATAAAATCGCCACACCTAAATGCCCACCAGCAAACGCAGCCGTGGCTAAATCACCCGCACCTACTCCGGTGGCGGCAATCAATAAACCGGGAACAATGATTGTTAAGAATTTGTTAGACATAACCATCCTGAATTCAAAATTAGATAATTTGAACTCTAAAGGCTTTTAGCCGCTTAAGCCAGTATTAATTTCAACCTTGTTCCGTAAAATCGAACTATACAGACCTATGCAAACCACACCTATTTGAATAGGTTTGAATAATTGAATCGGTTTAATGTTTGGTTTGGGTATAATTTAAAACCTATATTCTAAACTTAATACTTAGGACGCCATGGCTAATAAACCCGACTGGCTTACTGAACGCTCTGCTGTTATTCCTCTAATTATCGATAACGATGGCGTTAAAGTGGTTTTGGTCACCACTAAACCCAAAGAGAACAATAATTGGATTTTCCCTAAAGGTCAGGTTGAACTGGGCATGTCAGTGCATGATTCTGCCGCTAAAGAAGCTTTTGAAGAAGCGGGGGTGGCTGGTCTCATTAATTCAACTCTGTTTGATGAATACCAACATGAAAAATGGGGTGGAAAAATGCACATTAAAGTTTTTACGATGGAGGTAACGAAGATTTACGATACTTGGATGGAAATGAATGATCGTAACCGTAAAATTGTAACCTTAGATCAAGCTATCGAAATGGTACAGTCGGTGCAGAAAAACACCTTAATTAAACTGCAACGCCAGCTACAAAATTAAAAAAACTGTCATTTTCAACAGATAAAATCACGGGCAATAGATATACATCAGTTAAAACAATCACTTAAATCAAGACAAGCCCGGATTTATCAAACACCTAAGTGTCTTTTGATTATCCATAACTCTCTTTTGGAGCAACAAATTGGATAAACAAATCAAAAAATTAACTCGATTGATTCAAACTTATCTTTCTCATGATAGGCAGGCAGATGAAGGTGACAATCAAACCATAGAACATTTGCACAAAATCCGCGTCACCGCGCGCAAACTCGTCTCCGTTTCGCCTCCAGAAAGTGATCAGCTCCAACTGTTCAAAAAAGTCATTCAGGCCAGCAATAGTTTGCGGGATATCGATGTCTTCCGTGCTGAACTTCTGCCCTCGTTTCCCGAAAA
>JAASTL010000218.1 GCA_021767305.1 Piscirickettsiaceae bacterium
CAATCTTTAAAACGCATTAAGCGTTGATGTAAAGCGTCATCATCAGCGTCTTTAGAATCCTCGTTTTGCTCCAATTCATCCGCTAAATAAAAACCCAGAAAATCTTGCAGATCACGCTGATAATTTTTCACCGTATGCGCTGACTTGTTCTGCGTTTGCAGGTTTTTAACAAAAGCTTCTAGAGCTGAAATCACCACATATCCTTATTAGAAATTTGTATCTATTTAAAAAGATGATTAAGTTTAGCACTGACTAATTCTGCCATCATAGCCAAAAAATAAGTGCCTAAATCAGGATGAAAACGATCCGTTAAACTTCCCAGCGCCAAGACACCCCATACTCGCCCACTTGCCTCATCACCTAAAGGTAATAAACAAATGGACTGCATCGCTTGGTTAGTTTGAAAGAGCCCTTTTTGCCAATCATTTTCCACTAAGCCGCAGGTTGGTTTGCCATAAACCAAAGCTGACTTCATGGCATTTGCCCAGGTTTGACTATACCCGAGCTGACTCAATCCTTGTAAGCTGGTTTGCGGAACATCCCACGAGAGCATCGTGATTTGATCTACCTCAAACAGGGACTTCATCTGCTCATAGACACAATCTACTGCGGCTTGATCAGTTTCACTGGCGACCAGACCTTTAGTGAACATTTGCACCTTGTGAAACAATTGGCCGTTTTCCCCTGCGATATCCACCATAGTATCGACCTCTACCTGCAAAGCCTCTTTTTGCTCTCGCAGTTGATGGATCTGTCTTTCCAATAATGAGACTGCCTGCCCTGTCTTCGGGTGGGGAATACTTAAGCTATCCAATAAACTGGGGAAAATATGAAAAAACGTGGGGTTTTTATCCAGGTAAGTCGCCACTTCCTCTGCAGATATTGAAGTTTGACTAAGCGGTCCCGTAACTGCCGATGTATTCATGCTTTAATCTCCCCTTCAAAAACACTCACCGCGGGTCCAACCAACCAAACCGGCGAAGTTTCATTGCCATCCCAACGAACTTCTAAATCGCCTCCAGGCAGAGAGATTTTAACTTCACTCCCCACTTCGCCCCATTGATGCATTACCACCATGGCTGCGCAGGCGCCAGTTCCACAAGCAAGCGTTTCGGCTGCACCGCGCTCATATACTCTTAGTTTGATATGCTCTCGGTTCACAACCTGAGCGAATCCCACATTGACACGCTCAGGAAAGCGCGGATGTGATTCAAGGATTTCACCGAGTTGCTCAACCGGTGCAGTTTTAACATCTTCAACTTGTAACACCGCATGTGGATTGCCCATTGAAACTGCTCCCAAGGTAACTTCAGTTTTAAACTCTGCTTGATTAATTTCTACTGTGTATTTCTGAGCTAAGGCTTCAGCCACAAAAGGCAAGCTGGCAGGCGTAAAACTGGGCGCTCCCATATTTACACGTACCATGCCCGACTCTTCAATATAAAGAATAATGACTCCAGAGGCCGTCTCTACGACAATTTCGGTTTTATCGGTTAAGCCTTTATCAAACACAAAACGCGCAAAGCAACGTGCGCCATTGCCACACTGTTGAACCTCAGAGCCATCTGCATTAAAAATGCGGTAACGAAAATCTACATTTGCTTGAGAAGCCTTTTCGACCACCAGCAATTGATCAAAGCCAATACCAAAGTGGCGATCACTCCACTGTCTAATCTGTTCAGGCAAAAAATTCACTTGCTGATTAATGGCATCAATCACCATAAAGTCGTTACCAATACCCTGCATTTTAGTAAAGCGAATAGTGGCGGTATTTGAATGGGAAAGCGGAGCACTCATGGGGTTCCTTTAAAACGTTCTTTTTAATTATTGAGAGGATTTAATCATGGCTACTCATTATTGGCAATAAACAAGGCCTTTTCTCCAGTCAGCGAGGTTAAATCCAAAGCATGCGTAGAAGTTGAAGGCTGACACCATAATGCCCCTTTTTTTAGCTCTAATTCCTTTATAATGGCGCAATTATTTAAATTAAATATTTGCAAATTGAAAGGACCTTTTTTCAATGATGACACCTAAAGAGATTGTTCACAGCCTAGATACCCACATTGTTGGTCAGGCAGAAGCAAAAAGAGCAGTCGCTATTGCGCTGCGTAATCGTTGGCGCCGTAGCCAATTAGATGACGAGTTACGCACTGAAGTCACACCAAAAAATATTCTAATGATTGGACCTACTGGAGTGGGTAAAACTGAAATCGCACGTCGTTTAGCTAAGCTTGCTAATGCGCCTTTCTTAAAGATTGAAGCGACAAAGTTTACCGAAGTAGGTTATGTTGGACGAGATGTCGATTCTATTATTCGTGACCTCGCTGAAAGCGCGGTAAAAATGACACGCGAAGCGGCCATGCAAAAAGTACAACGCGATGCCGAAGATAAGGCTGAAGAGCGCATTTTAGACATTCTTCTGCCACCTGCTCGTGGTCGTGAAGATGAGAGTTATGACAATATGTCAGACACGCGTCAAAAGTTCCGCAAACGTCTACGCGAAGGTGATCTGGATAATAAAGAAATTGAGATTGATCTTGCCGCTACCCCATCTCATGTAGAAATCTTGGGTGCACCAGGCATGGAAGAGATGACTCAACAGCTGCAAGGTATTTTTGAAGGCTTAGGTAAAGGCAAAAAAGAAAAACGCAAACTGCCTATCAAGCTGGCTTTAAAAGCACTAATCGATGAAGAAGCGGCGCGTCTGGTCAATGAAGAAGATATCAAAACTCAAGCGATTGAGAGTGTTGAACAAAACGGTATTGTCTTTATTGATGAGATTGACAAGGTTGCTAAACGCCAAGAGGCTAGTGGTGGCGATGTCTCTCGTGAAGGGGTTCAACGTGATCTACTGCCCCTCATTGAAGGCAGTACAGTTTCGACTAAATTTGGCATGATTAAAACCGATCATATTCTCTTTATTGCCTCAGGTGCTTTTCACCTCTCTAAACCATCGGATTTGATTCCAGAACTCCAAGGTCGCTTGCCAATCCGTGTTGAATTGGAATCTTTGCGTGTAGAGGATTTTGTGCGTATTTTGACAGAACCCAAAGCCGCTTTAACCAAACAACAGGTTGAGCTGTTAAAAACCGAGGGGGTTGATCTTGAGTTCACCGCAGACGGTATTCAACGCCTAGCTGAAATTGCCTATCATGTGAATGAAAACACCGAAAATATCGGTGCCCGCCGTTTACATACCGTATTAGAGCGTTTATTAGAAGACGTCTCTTTTGAAGCGCCAACTATGCCCGGTGCCAAAGTGGTGGTAAACGCA
>JAASTL010000219.1 GCA_021767305.1 Piscirickettsiaceae bacterium
ATATGAAAACCAAAGGTAAAGAAGCGGGTGCAACCGGTTGGATTGTTAAGCCATTTAGCCCTGAGAAACTGCTATCTGTTATTAGCCGCGTTCTTTAAAAGTAAACTTTGAGGTATTGCTATGAGCCACAAAATTGATCTACCACAAAACCTGACTATCCATCACATTGATGGTCATTTCAATGCCCTTCGGGATCAATTTGATGATAGTGAAGATACCATCTCTATCAATGCCGCTGAAGTGGAAACCATCGATACCTCAGGATTACAATCTCTGCTTATCTTGGTTAAAACAGCCAAAGAAAATGGCAATACCATCGAATGGCAAAATGTTCCGGAGATTCTCTCCACCGGAGCTAAAAAGATTGGTATTGAGGCTTCTCTAGCTTTGTAACATCATCGAGAACAAATCTACATAAATTAAAGCGACGTATTAAGGTAACTTAGCGTCGCTTTTTTTATTGCGGTTATTTTGTTATTTGCTTTAGTATGAATAGCACAAGATAAATGGCATTGGCTTAAATAGTCGACTAAATACCTGCATTATTGCCAAAATACCGAGCGTAATTTATAACGAACTTAATTTATGACTGATCAAAACTCTACAGACCAAGAAACTCAAAATACCCCGCAAAAACTAGCCGTTTCTTTGCAGTATGAAGGCGAAGGTGCGCCGAGAGTAACTGCCAAAGGTCAGGGATTTGTGGCGGAAGAGATTATTCAAAAAGCTTTGGAAAATGATATTCCTATTCAGCAAAACCATGAACTGGTCGGGCTGCTTTCGGAAGTGAAATTAGATCAAGAAATTCCACAACAACTCTACGAAGCCGTTGCTCAAGTTTTAATGTTCGCTTACGAAATCAGTGGCAAAGAGATACCCACAAAAAAACCGGAATAAAATTTCCGGTTTTTTTGCACATTTGGCAAGCCTTACCCGCATTGAATTCATCATGAAAAGAATTCATTAGTAAAACGACTCATTAAGAAAACATATTATCAATGTCCACCAAAATAATGACATTGCCGTCAAAGTGCGCAATACCTTGAATGTTTCTGGAAGGGTTGTCTTTGGTGGATGCTAAAGCTTCAATCTTGTTCTCTGGAATATCCTTGACTTCCATCACACAATCAACCAGTAAACCGACCATCTTATTTTCATCAATTTCCACAATAATGATTCTGGAAAGATCATCTGGCTCAACTTTAGGCATGTTAAACATGGTGCGCATATCGACCACCGTGACAATCACACCACGCACATTAATCACCCCAAGGATATGATGCGCTGAACCTGCGACGTCACGAATATGGCTGACTCGCAACACTTCGCGTATTTTCTTTACCTGAATACCATAAACTTCGGTTTCAAGATTAAACAGCACACAACGTGCGCTAGGACCAATGTATTTCTCTTCATCATCTAAATCATTGTTCACTGGAGAAGAGTTTAATAATTCTTGATTTAATTCCACCATGCACTCCTTACTGGAACCTTTCAACGACACCAGGCAGATCCAATATCAACGCGATATTCCCATTGCCGGTAATGGTTGCGCCGGCGTAACCGCGAATGTCTTTTAGCCCTACACCAAGTGGTTTAATTACCACCTCTTCTTGCCCGTTAACTTGGTCAACGACCAAACCAACACGTTGGTTACCCACCGCGACTATAATGACCTTGTCGCCGTTGTAGTCCTCTTTCATTACACTTGGTGATAACCACTCTGAGAGGAAAAATAGCGGAATGCTTCGATCTCGTAACCGCACCATCATAGAGCCATCAATCTTATTGATTTTCTCGCCGTCATAATCAAAGATTTCTTGCACGCTGGTCAATGGAATTGCATAACTATCCTCTGCAAAAGAGACCATCAAGGTTGGCAAGATCGCTAAGGTCAGTGGTACTCGAATACTGATTCGGGTTCCTTCACCCAATACCGAATGAATGTCGATGCTACCGTTGAGTTTAGTAATCATGTTTTTGACCACGTCCATCCCAACACCACGACCGGAAATATCACTTACCTGTTCCGCAGTGGAGAAACCAGCCGACATAATCAATTCAAATGCGGACTTATCATCCAGTTGATTAGCTGCCACTTCATCCATCATGCCTTTTTCAACTGCTTTGCGGCGCAGTACATCTGGATCCATGCCTTTACCATCGTCGGTAATGGACAAGAGAATGTGATCACCCTCTTGTTCCGCACCTAAAATAACCGTACCTTTACGAGGCTTGCCATTCGCTTCGCGTTCATTCGGCATTTCAACACCATGGTCCACCGAGTTTCGCACTAAGTGCACTAAGGGGTCAGCCAGTGCTTCAACGAGGTTTTTGTCTAAATCAGTCTCTTCACCTTTCAATTCTAGATCAATTTCTTTGCCGAGTTTTCTTGCTAGGTCGCGAACCACACGCGGGAAACGACCAAACACTTTTTTCACCGGCTGCATACGGGTTTTCATTACCGAAGCTTGCAAATCGGTGGTGACATGATCAAGGTTACCTACGGCATTGGAAATGTCTTCAAGATTTTCAGAATTACTTCTTAAGGTTAATAAACGGTTACGCACCAACACCAACTCACCCACCAAGTTCATAATGTCATCAAGGCGTTTGGTATCGACACGAACGGTTGATTCTGCTGTTTTAGGCGCCGCTTTTTTAGCCGGTTCACTGGCAGCCACTTTTGCAGGTATAACTGCGGATGGAGCTGCAGATGCAGCGGGCTTTGGAGTTGCAACAGGCGCTGTTGGAGCTGCTACTTTAATTTCAGGGATTGGCTCTTCTTGCTCTTGCATTGCTGCAACCTCAGCCAGATCTCTTTGATCTAAAAGTGCATCAAATTCGTCATCGGTCATATCGCCATCAGGATCAACGCCTTCTGCCAAGCTTAATCCACCAGACGGTTTTGCAGATTCAGAGGTTGCGCTAGATTGCATCGCATCACGCTGGTTTAAGAGTGCTTCAAATTCTTCATCAGTCATATCACCATCAGGATCGACCCCTTCGGCTAAATGCAAACCTTGGTCTGTCGATGATTGCGCTGGCGCTGCAGTAGTTTGACTATCTCTTTGATTTAATAAAGCTTCAAACTCCTCATCGGTCATATCTCCGTCAGGATCAACGCCCTCAGGAAGCTCAAGATGAACTCCACCAGCGGTTCCAGTAGACTCTGACACTACTGCTTCGGCTTCAGCTGTAGGACTATCAACAACCTTTTCTGCAGCGGGTTCAGCTGCAAGGGATTCGCC
>JAASTL010000220.1 GCA_021767305.1 Piscirickettsiaceae bacterium
CGTGGTATTACTGAGCGAGTACATTCGCTTGCACCTGATTATATGGTAATGGGTGAACGCGGCATGGCGGATATGAGTGAAATGGAGATGGCATTACCCGATAACACCTTACCCATGATGACCGGTGATGGGCCTTATGGATCGGTTGAAATGGGCGGCATGTTTAGCATTTTGAAAGTCCGTAAAGACCAAAAACCAGGAGACTATTCTGATCCTGGTTGGTTTAAACAACCGCCTAATACGCAAGCTTATGAATACAAAGGGCCCTTTAAGCCTATTAAACGTTCTACAAAAGCAGGGGAGGGCTCTATGCAAAGAAAAAATGCCGATTCATCCACCGAAGTGAATATTAAAAAACCGTCTGGACATGGGCATCATTAAGGAGAAGTAATTATGAATACTCAAAATTATAATTTAGTTAATCAAAAATCCAGCAAAATGGACGCATTATCATTACCTATGGTCAGGTTTAACTTTGGATTGGGGCTGCTTGTTAGTTTAAGTTTAGTTTTTAGTCTAGGTTTAAGCCTGCCTGCGCAGGCTATGCACCACGAGGGCAACAACGAACATCATGGTATGCAGCATTCATCTTCATCTACTGAGTTAATGTCGCAAAAAGGCAATATGGCAAAGACAGAACTCACCAGAGCAGAGGTTAAAAGGGTACAGGTCTCACAGGGTAAAATTACACTTAAGCATGAGCACATTCCAGCTATTGATATGCCGCCCATGACAATGAGTTTTACCGCTGAAAATCCTGAAATGATAAAAGGGCTTAAACGCGGAGATAGGGTTAAGTTTTCCACCACCGATAAACTAAAATTAACCCATATTGAAAAAGTCGAATAGCTCTCGTAGTTAATTTTGTCTTAGACCAGTGGCTTGCTTGTTCAAACCGCTGGTTTTTTGTTTTAAGATAACATCACTTTATAACGATTAAAAAGGAATCACTATGCGTTTACTTCACACCATGTTACGAGTTGGAGATTTAGATAAATCAATCGAGTTCTACACCAAAGTCATGGGCATGCAACTTTTGCGCAAAAAAGATTATCCAAAAGGCGAGTTTACTTTAGCGTTTTTGGGATATGGCAATGAAGAAGAAAACACCGTTTTAGAACTTACCTACAACTGGGGCGTAGATAAATACGATTTAGGTTCGGGTTACGGTCATATCGCCGTTGAAGTGCCAGATGTTTATAAAGCGGCCGAGGCAGTTAAAGCCGGCGGCGGTAAGATTATTCGTGAAGCTGGGCCAATGAATGCGGGTACCACCATTATTGCCTTTGCCGAAGACCCAGATGGTTACCAAATCGAGTTTATTGGTGCCGATCATGTTCGTACTTAATCTCATTTCCCAGGAAAACACATGGTTTTAAGTTTTGATGGTGCCGCGGTCGATACGGTTTCTGGCTTGATACAACTCGCCGTCGCACCGGTATTTTTAATTGCCGGGGTAGCGGGAATTTTGGGTGTTTTATCGGGACGTTTAGCACGCATTACCGACCGTATTGAACGCTTGAATAGCAAAATCCTTAAAGCGGGGGATGAACAAAGTTTTAATCGCCGTGCAAGCGATCTTTCCGGCGAGCGTGTCGATGCCATGAAGCTGCAACGTTCTTATCTGCACATACGTGCAAGAAACATTAATATTGCCATTTTGTTCTGTGTGCTTACCGGTTTAATGGTCGCAGCGGTGATTATGACTATGTTTTTAAGCTCATTCTTAGAGTTTAAAGGCGGCATGGTGATTGCCTTTATGTTTATCGCGGGAATGGGCTTTTTTATGATTTCGTTGATTTTGTTTATTCGCGAAATTTTTATGGCCACCTATTTTATGCAACGAACTCAAGAAAAAATCGGTGTAGAATAGCCGCACTCTAAATTGTCTGACTTTAAAGGAATCAAGATGTCAAAATTTGAAAATGTCACTGTTCTTAAAGAAGCCTCGGTATATCATGGCGGTAAAGTTACCAGCCGTACCATTTTGTTTGCCGATGGTAGTCGTAAAACACTTGGTATTATGATGCCAGGTGAATATGAGTTTGGTACTGAACTTGCCGAGAATATGGAAATGATGACTGGTAATGTTGAAGTTCTACTGCCAGGCGAAACCGAATGGAAGGCCATCCCAAATGGCACTAGCTTTGATGTACCAGCCAATTCAAAGTTTGGCATTAAAGTAAATGAAATTGCCGACTACTGCTGTAGCTATATTGAAGCTTAAGCTTTACTGAGCTTGAACAGCTAAGAACCTCGATTAAAGTGATTTAATCGGGGTTTTTTAATGCCCAAAATAATAAATTTAGTCATTGAAGTTAAGAATTCCGGGGACACAATACTTAATTAAAAGGGTAGTTTTCATTTCAATTACGGTTTAATTTTTGTTTATTCATTTTTACCTTTCAAAATCTGCGCTTGAAAGTCTTCGTATTCTTTTTGTGTAATCACTCTGGCAATCCCGAACAACCCAATGATATTGCCATTATTGTCTTTAATGGGGTATTTGCGGTTATCTACCCAGCCTTGTTTGCCTGATTTATCTAGGGTGGGTTGGAATTTTTGTGTTACTTTTATATTGCCTTGGAAAACTTCTTTTTCCAGTTTGAAATATTCATCTGCCAACGCTTTTGGAAACACATCGTAATCGGTTTTGCCGACCAGCTCTTCTCTGGAATTGACCGAGCTGAGTTCGACTAGGGTTTTGCTGGCGGCGGTAAAGACATGGTTTTTGTCTTTGAAATAGATGTAGTCATTGGTTTTATCGAGCATGGAATGGAAGTTATATACCAAGAGCTCATCCCCAAACGCCTGCGCCAAGCGTTTTGCACTTTGTAGGTAAATTTGAACACTTTGATTATGTTTGGATGCATTGAGACGAGCAATAAAAACTTTCTTATTGTTGTCGAGCAGGCGAATGGAACAGGAGGTTTCTTGTTGATGCGTAAGTGCTCGTCTGATTCTGTCTAGAACATCTAAGTCTTGATCATAGACAAAGGCTTCAAATGGTATAACGTTGTCTAACAGGGATTGGGCGCTGGTATGTAGCAAGGCTTCGATATCAAAGTCAGCTGAGATAGGTTGGGTGAGTTGGCTATCTTGATATTGCAGGCGAATCATTTGTTTATCAAGGTGATGGGTAATGGAAGATTCATTCGGTTTGGCGACGGTAATGGTATTACGCCCCAAAGTTTTGGCTTGATAGAGCGCACCATCTGCGAATTTAAGC
>JAASTL010000221.1 GCA_021767305.1 Piscirickettsiaceae bacterium
GGATCTTAAAAACGGTATTGATTCGATTGAAGATCCAGTATCTAAAATTCAGGTAGTGACTTTGGGTATGAATACCAAAGAGTTCGGTATTACCGAATTTGGCATGGGTGATCCTCGTCAAGGAATCGTGCACGTGGTTGGGCCAGAAGAGGGCATGACCTTGCCGGGCACTACCTTGGTGTGTGGAGATTCTCATACCGCAACTCACGGGGCACTTGCTTCACTCGCACACGGTGTTGGAACCTCTGAAGTTGAACACGTTTTGGCAACCCAGTGTTTGATTCAGAAAAAAATGAAAAACATGTTGGTTAAGGTGGATGGTCAACTTAAGCCGGGTGTTACCCCTAAGGATGTGATTTTAGCGATTATCGGTAAAATCGGTACCGCCGGTGGAACGGGTTATGCCATGGAGTTTGGCGGCCAAGTGTTCCGCGATATGTCAATTGAAGGGCGTATGACCGTTTGTAATATGGCAATTGAAGGCGGCGCCCGCGTAGGTTTGGTTGCGGTTGACCAAAAAACTATTGATTACGTCGAAGGTCGTCCTTATGCACCAAAAGGTGAAAACTGGGATTTAGCCGTAGAAGCCTGGAAAGAGTTGGTCTCTGATGAAGATGCTGAATTCGATAAGGTTGTAGAAATGGATGGTTCAGAAATTGAGCCTCAAGTTTCGTGGGGTACTTCTCCAGAGATGGTGTTGGGTGTCGATGGCATGATTCCAGATCCAGACAAAGAGACTGATCCAGTCAAGGCGACTTCTATCCGCAATGCACTGAAGTATATGGGGCTTGAAGCCGGCACGGCAATTAAAGATATTCCTGCCGAGTATGTGTTTATCGGTTCTTGTACCAACTCACGTATTGAAGATTTGCGTGCCGCTGCTGAAGTGCTAAAAGGTCGCAAGGTTTCAGATAAGGTCGAATTAGCGATTGCGGTTCCAGGTTCTGGTTTAGTTAAACAGCAAGCGGAACAAGAAGGTTTAGATAAGATTTTCATCGAAGCCGGTTTTGAATGGCGTAACCCTGGTTGTTCAATGTGTTTGGCAATGAACTCAGATAAATTACCGAGTGGAAAGCACTGTGCTTCAACTTCAAATCGTAACTTTGAAGGTCGTCAGGGTGCGGGTGGTCGTACACATTTGGTGAGCCCAGAAATGGCAGCAGCGGCAGCTGTGAATGGTCATTTTGTTGATGTTCGTGACATGCTTTAAGATTGGGAGAGAGAAATGGATAAGTTTACAACCTTAAAAGCAATTGTTGCCCCGCTAGATCGCGCTAATGTTGATACGGATGCAATCATTCCTAAGCAGTTTTTAAAGTCGATTAAGCGTTCTGGCTTTGGACCTAATTTGTTTGATGAGTGGCGTTATGAGGATGTGGGTCAGCCAGATGCAGATAATTCAAAGCGTCCGCTACGCAAAGACTTTGTGTTAAATCAGCCGCGTTATCAAGGTGCAAAAATTCTTTTAGCGCGTGAAAATTTTGGCTGCGGTTCATCTCGTGAGCATGCGCCTTGGGCACTGAAAGATTATGGTTTTGATGTCATTATTTCGCCAAGTTTTGCTGATATTTTCTTCAACAACAGTTTTAAAAACGGAATTTTGCCAATCATTTTGGACGAGAAAATCGTTGATGAACTGTTCAATGAAACCTTTGCAGAAGAAGGTTATGAGTTGACGGTGGACTTGGCAGCGCAGCAGATTATTAAGCCAAACGGCGATACCATCGCTTTTGAGGTGGATCAGTTCCGCAAGCACTGCCTATTAAATGGTTTGGATGATATTGGTTTAACTCTGCAGCACGCTGAAGAAATCAAAGCGTTTGAAGAGAGCCGTAAGCAAACAAAACCTTGGTTATACGCACACTAAACCCAACAAGGGTTGGTTGATAAAAGTGACTGAAAGATGGCGTTAACCACAATTAACAGAATTTAAATTGTAATTAAGAAGTATATAAAAATGAGCAAACACGTATTAATCCTACCTGGTGATGGAATTGGTCCTGAAATTACTGCTGAAGCAGTAAAAGTATTGAATAAATTGGTTGAGACTGATGGTCTGGAAATTACCACCGAAGAAGATTTAGTAGGTGGCGCGGCTTATGATGTGCACGGTGTGCCATTAGCGGATGAAACTATGGGTAAAGCGCAAAAAGCAGATGCGGTTTTGCTAGGCGCTGTGGGTGGTTACAAATGGGAGTCGTTGGATATTTCGGTACGTCCAGAAAAAGGTCTTTTGCGTCTGCGTAAGGAAATGAACCTGTTTGCAAACTTACGTCCAGCAGTGCTATTCCCTCAGTTGGCTTCGGCATCTACGCTTAAGCCTGAAATTGTTGCTGGTTTAGATATTTTGATTGTGCGTGAATTAACCGGTGGTATCTACTTCGGTCAGCCACGTGGTATCCGTACTCTAGAAAACGGCGAGCGCCAGGGTTATAACACTTACGTTTATTCTGAATCTGAAGTTAAGCGTATTGCTCACGTTGCTTTCCAAGCAGCGATGAAACGTAATAAGAAACTGACTTCTGTAGATAAAGCTAACGTTCTTGAAGTTACTGAGATGTGGCGTGAAATCATTGATGAAATCGCTCCGGAGTACCCAGAAGTTCAAGTTAACCATATGTATGTTGATAACGCGGCAATGCAGTTGGTACTGAATCCTAAGCAGTTCGACGTTATGGTAACCGGTAATATGTTTGGTGATATTTTGTCTGATGAAGCCTCTATGTTGACGGGTTCTATCGGTATGCTGGCATCTGCATCTTTGGATGAAAACAATAAAGGTATGTACGAGCCATCGCATGGTTCAGCTCCAGATATCGCTGGGCAAAACAAGGCAAATCCTTTGGCGACTATTTTGTCTGCAGCTATGATGTTGCGTTACTCGCTGGGTCGTGAAGATCTAGCAGTGAAAATTGAAAATGCCATTTCAGCGGTATTAGATCAAGGTCTGCGTACTGGCGATATTATGGATGAAGGTTGTACTCAAGTAACTTGCTCAGAAATGGGTGATGCTGTGGTTGCGGCGCTATAATCTATAGCTTTAATCCACAACTCTGTAGCGAATGAGAAATTATTTCACCATTACGATTAGTGATGTGCATGGTTCACGTCACTACTCCTTTAAGCACTTCTTTAAAAGATTTGCTTGGGCTATCGTTGGAATATTTCTTTCTATTTGGCTCGTGGGCGGTATCTCTTTGTGGTGGTTGGCGAGTAAAGCCGA
>JAASTL010000222.1 GCA_021767305.1 Piscirickettsiaceae bacterium
ATTATTGATGAAGAGCATGACCTCTCTTATAAGCAGCAAGAAGGCTTTAGATATTCCGCTCGTGACTTACTGGTGCAACGTGCCTTTAGAGAACAAATATCAGTAGTTTTAGGGTCGGCTACACCAAGTTTAGAAAGTTTGCATAATGTGGAAAGCCAGCGTTATCAACATTTGGTTCTAAGTCGCCGTGCGGGGGTGGCCAAGCCACCCGCCATAAAATTACTGGATATTCGCGGTGAAAAAATCAAAGCGGGGGTGTCTACGCCGTTAAAAACCGCAATGCAACAACATTTGGCTGCGGGTGGGCAGGTCATGCTGTTTTTGAATCGGCGTGGTTTTGCGCCGGTATTGATGTGTCACGAGTGTGGCTGGCAAGCGGCTTGCCCAAGTTGCGATGCCAATATGACGTTTCATCGAACCCATGATCCACAACAGCTCGCGGAGGATGACGAGGCGGGTTATTTGGTGTGTCATCACTGCGGTGAGCAGCTGCCCAAACCGCATATCTGTCCGAGTTGCCAGAGTGATGACTTTGTTAAAGTGGGTCAAGGAACCGAACGTTTAGAGCAGACCATGCAAGAGTGGTTTGCGGATAAAACTATTCTTAGAATCGACCGCGACACCACACGTTTAAAAGGTTCTATGGCTAAGCTCACTCAACAAGCCGAGGCCGGAGAAGCCGAGATTCTCATTGGTACGCAAATGCTCGCCAAAGGGCATCACTTTCCTAATGTCACTTTGGTGGCTTTGCTAGATATTGATCAGGGCTTGTTCAGTGCCGATTACCGTGCTGCGGAACGCATGGCGCAATTGATTATGCAAGTTTCTGGGCGTGCCGGACGCGCTGAGAAGAAGGGCGAGGTGCTGATTCAAACCCATCACCCCGATCACCCTTTGTTGATTACCTTAATTAAAAACGGCTATGGCGCTTTTGCTAAAGAAGCAATGCAAGAGCGAAAAAAAGCACATCTTCCGCCACATAACTATCAAATCTTAGTGCGTGCAGAGGCGGTGAATGGGAGTGATGCCATTCATTTTTTGGCGGCATTAAAAGCCGGTTTGGAGAATTTCTGGATGAACTGGCAACAACCTGCAGTGATTGATGACAGCACCGAAACAAAAACCCATGCTCAAGCTAAAAAAACTAAAATTCAATTTTGGGGCCCTGTCTCAGCACCGATGATGCGTCGCCAAGGACGCTATCGTTATCAACTGTTGATTCAATCACCGCAGCGCAAACTTTTGCATCAACTTATTACCCAAATGCATCCGCATATCTATCAAAGCCCACTCGCTCGTAAAGTACGTTGGAGTTTTGATATTGACCCGCAAGAGATGTATTGAAGCGCCGGTTTATTTGATCCCAGTTTGTACTTAAAAAACTCTAGCAAGCCGCATACACAAAAATAAGTGAGAATTTAGAGTTAATAAGTATTTGTCTTAATAAATTAGTAATACTTATATGGCTATAAAAACATTGCTTTATGATTCTCAATTCATAAAATATACCCAACCTCTTCTAAAATTTAATAAAAAAGGGTATTACATTATGAAAAATCTAACGCTTAAAAACACCAAAATCGCGACTTTGTTTGCAGCTTCTGCGGCTGTGATTTCAATGAGTTCTGCTCACGCTATGTCTAGTGATGCTGCAAGCAATGAAACAGCAGACAATAAATACTATGTCACCGAAGCACGTGAACTGGTTAAAGAGTTTGGTGGTCAATTAAAACCAGCTCTTAAAGCAGCAATGAAAAGTGGCGGGCCAACCGCAGCAGTAGAAGTTTGCCACACTAAAGCGCCACAAATCGCAGCGGATTTAGCGGCTAAGTCAGGATGGGAAATTACCCGTGTGAGCTTAAAGCCTCGTGGTGAAAATGCTACTGCAGACAGCTGGGAAAAAGCTGTATTAGAGCGTTTTGAAAAACAAAAATCGATGGGCATGAAGCCAAGTGAGATCGAATTTGCTGAAACGGTAGCAGCGGATGGTAAAACTGATTTCCGTTATATGAAAGCCGTAGGAACCGGTGATGTTTGTTTGAATTGTCACGGAACTAATATTGCTGCACCTGTTAAAGAAGCACTGGCTAAATACTATCCAAAAGACACAGCAACCGGTTATGCAAAAGGTGATATTCGTGGTGCCTTCAGCTTTTCTAAGGAAGTTAAATAATGAAAAAATTAATCTCAGGACTGTTGTTCAGTCTGGCATTGGTTTCGGCAAGTGCTCAAGCACAGACTTTAAGTGCGCACACGTTTGAAAATCAATGGGAAAAGCCAATTGAATTAACTGCTGCGACCAAATGGGTAGTGTTATCGCAATCTAAAGATTCAGGTAACTATGTTAAAGAAGCATTTGAAGCGTTAAAGGTAGAAGATCCAGCAAAATACAACATGATTTATATTGCCGATATTTCCGCCATGCCAAGCTTTGTGACCAAGCTGTTTGCTTTGCCTAAAATGCGTGACTATGCATTCCCAATGGCATTGGTGCGTGAAGAAGGGCAGTTAGCAAACTTAAAACTAGATAGCTACGATAAAGAAAAGGTGGCTTTATTAAAGCTGACTAATCTTGAAGTCGGTGAAGTGCTTGAGTTTGATAACTCTGAAGCGCTAACGGCTAAACTAAAAGAGATTATTAAGTAGCCTTTACAAAACTTGTAACTCTAAAATAAAAAGCTCTGCTCTTAAATAACTTAAGGCAGAGCTTTTTTATTGATTTTAGAAAATAACGGTAACCAGATTATTTAGGTGGGAAATTATTCAAAATCTCATCCACCACGGTTTGAGTGTAGAGTTCAGCTTCTTTAGGATCAGCAAAACGCGCTACAGGGCGGCTGGTTTTACCCTGCCAAATCAGCTTTTGGTTTTCGTCATAAATATTAATTGCCCAGTTTGCGGTTTCATACACGTGGGTTTCATAATCAATTGGGAACATGGTTCTAAAACCAAAATGTCTCGCACCCCAACCTAAACCAATAGTACTTCTGGGTTCAAGTGTTTCAGTGCGGGTAATGCGATAAGAAAAATCCACAAATGCTTGTGGTTGGTTGCGTACCATCATGGCGCCACGCTGAGTTAGGTTTTTGATAATCGACTGTTCAATACGTTGCGCCATAAAAGGCTGATTGCCATCCACCCGTTTGCTTGCGCTGGGTAACCATTGATAGGTTTGATAGTTTTGGAACTGGGTCTGACTGGAGTAGTCTTGAATCACCGG
>JAASTL010000223.1 GCA_021767305.1 Piscirickettsiaceae bacterium
AGAAAAAATTATTAAAACCTTCCCTGGTACTGATGTGAAGATTCTAAAAGGTCGTTGGGGGCCTTACATCACTGACGTAACAACTAAGAAAAACGCCAAGATTGCCAAGGATGAAGAGGCACTTGAGTTAACCTTGGAAGAGTGTCAGAAACGTCTAGATGAAGCTCCAGAGCCGAAAAAGAGAGGGCGAGCCGCAGCCAAGAAAGCGCCGGCTAAAAAGGCGGTTGCAAAGAAAACAACAACGCGCAAAACAGCGGCTAAAAAGACCACCTCTAAAAAGGCACCGGCTAAAAAGACCACCAAAACGACTGCTAAAAAGACAGCAGCTAAAAAGTAATTTTAGTGTTTCGTTTTTATGCTCCATTAGCTCAGGTATTAAAGCTTATTTAATGCTTGAGCTATTCTCAAAAATCCTACCGCAACGCACTCTTATTTAGTAAAATAGCCGGCTTTAAAAAGTTCGTGCTGTTATCTGCTTTGTCACTAAAGTCAGACAGTTACCGTTCAATGCACAAGCTATCAAATCACTTATTCGCCCAAAGCTTAAAAGAGAACATTCATGAAACAGCAAATTGCCGAGATTCTTACCAACGTTGTGGAACAGCTAAAACAGCAGGAAGTGATTCCGCAAGACGTTGCTCCACGTATTAATGTTGAAAATACGCGTGATAAATCGCATGGTGATTTTGCCACTAACCTGGCCATGATGTTAACCAAACAAGCAGGTATGCCACCGAGAGATTTAGCTCAGAAAATTGTGGAGCTAGTGGGTGAGCACGATGTAGTTGAAAAAGTAGAAATTGCCGGCCCTGGCTTTATTAACTTTTTTGTCAATGACACAGCAAAGTTTGATGTTGTCAAAGCGGTTTTGGAGCAAAAAGAAGCATACGGTAAATGCAATGTCGGTCAAGGGCGTTCAGTGTTGGTGGAGTATGTTTCCGCTAACCCAACTGGGCCTCTGCATGTTGGGCATGGTCGCGGTGCAGCTTATGGCGCTAGTGTTGCCAACCTGTTGAGTGAAGCGGGTTTTAAAGTTGCGCAAGAGTACTATGTAAACGATGCAGGTCGTCAGATGGATATTCTCGCTACCTCTGTTTGGTTGCGTTATTTGGAGTTAAGCGGTGAAGAGTTCGCATTTCCAAGTAACGGCTATAAAGGTGATTACATCTACGAAATCAGCAAGTCACTTAAAGCGGAATACGCGGCGCGTTTTGTAAAGCCTGCGTTTGAGGTATTTGCGGGTGTGCATGCGGATGAAGGGCAGCCGGATGGTGATAAAGAGAAGCATATTGATGATTTGATTGTGAAGGCTAAAAACATGCTTGGCATGGAAAGCTATGAGATTGTTTTTAAGGCCGCTGTGGATGCTATCCTAGCCGACATCAAAGAAGATCTCAGTGGCTTCAATGTCAATTTCGATAACTGGTTCTCTGAAAAATCATTAATGGATTCTGGCGTTATTGATGCGGCTTTGGAAAAGCTCCAAAAAGCCGGCAAAATCTATGAAAAGGGCGGCGCTCTGTGGTTTAAATCAACTGAGTACGGTGACGAAAAAGATCGCGTTGTAGTGCGTGATAATGGTATTAAAACCTACTTTGCCTCCGATATTGCCTACCACTTTAATAAGCTCGAGCGCGGTTTCGATATCTTGATTGATATTTGGGGGTCTGATCACCACGGATATGTTCCGCGTGTTAAAGCGGCGATGCAGGCAATGGAAACCAATCCAGAACAGCTAGAGGTGTTGCTGGTTCAGTTTGCGGTCTTGTATCGTGGTGGTGAAAAATTAGCCATGTCGACTCGTAGCGGTCAGTTTGTCACTTTACGTGAATTGCGTGAAGAAGTTGGTGCTGATGCGGCACGTTTCTTCTATGTACAACGTAAGTCGGAACAGCACATGGATTTTGATTTAGATTTGGCTAAATCTAAATCTAATGAAAACCCAGTCTATTACATTCAATATGCCCATGCGCGTATCTGCCGTGTTATGGCGCAAGCCGCAGAAAAAGGCTACCGCTATGATGCTCAGCAGGGCTTGGCAAACTTAGGTTTGCTGGAAGAAGAGCATGAAGTCAAGTTGGCTACTGAGCTGGCTAAATATCCAGAGATTATTGCACGTGCTGCTTTGGTCTATGAACCGCACCAGATCGCTTATTATCTAAAAGACCTCGCGCATGGTTTGCACTCTTATTACAACGCCAGTCAATTTATTGTGGAAGACGACAACCTGCGTCAAGCTCGTTTAACTTTGATTTTGGCAGTACAGCAAGTGCTTAAAAATGGCTTGTCGATTATTGGTGTTTCTGCTCCAGAGCAGATGTAAGCGACGGTAGATTCCTTTGGCGAGAGATTTTAGACACGGTCATTCAAGGCATGCAAAGCCGCAGTTCCAGCGGCGTTCTCAGCAGCAGCCAGAGGCTAAATTAAATAGTAGCTCTATCTCTAAAGTTTGGGCGGCAGGCTTTTTTCTCTCTGCCGTTTTATTGGTTGGTTTTTTTGTCACCCAGCACTTTGTTTCGCAAGCTAAGGAGTCCGATGCACCGACTGAAAAATCGATTTTTATTGCTGCCAAAGAGATTAAAGCCAAAGCGGTTGAATCAGTCGAAGAAGTAAAAAGTAAACTGGAACCAAAAACGGTTGAGGTAGAAGCGGTTCAAGTAGAGCCGGAAGAAACGCTTGTTGAGCCTGAGGCACCGCCAAAATTTAGTTTTTATGAAGGTTTAGCTAACACCGAGGTAGTGGTGGATGCTGTGCCTATTTCGATTCAAATGGAGCAGCCTTACTATATTCAAGACGGCACTTTTGGTTCTGAACGAATTGCTCGAAAAGAGTTACGACGTTTGGCTAAAATGGGTCAGGAATTAGAGCTTTCGGTTTATCAAGGAACGAAACGTGTTTATTATCGTTTACGTGTTGGTCCTTATACTGACCGTTTGGAACTGAATAAAAAACGGAATGAATTGCGTCGTTTAGGGGTAGACACCTTATTAGTTAAGGCGCCTAAACCTAAAGATAATGGTTAGTAAACCCCATAATAAACGCTCAGAGAGTAAGCGCTTCAGAGTTTATTTAGTCGACTATTAACTTAAATTTCAGATATTTCTGTTTCCATCACAACCTGATTACGTCCACTATTTTTTGCTTGATAGAGGGCTTTGTCGGCACGCGCAACCATGCTTTCAGGGGTTTCGGTGCCG
>JAASTL010000224.1 GCA_021767305.1 Piscirickettsiaceae bacterium
CAGGTCATGCCCGCCATCCAATAAGCAATTGCGCAAGCCAGGGTCAGGCCTAAATAGATATACCAAAGTGCTTTGGCGGTTTCTGAGATTCGCGGAGCGATTTTAGAATCTTTTATTGGACCAGGCGTTTCTGCACGGTAGAGCTGCATCCCCCCAACGCCAAGCATCGGCAAGATGGCGACCGCTAAGACGATAATTCCCATGCCGCCTAACCATTGCAGTTGCTGGCGGTACCAGAGAATAGAGTGGGGGAGTTCATCCAACCCAATGATAACGGTGGCTCCAGTGGTAGTCAGGCCAGAGAAGGATTCAAAAATGGCATCGGTCACCGAGAGTTTGACATCTTCTGCAAGCATAAAAGGGATGGCTCCGGTTAAACCCAGTACTGTCCAGAACATCACCACGATCAAAAATCCATCACGGATTTTCAGGTCTTGGGTGTGGTTACGTACCGGGTGCCAAATCATCAAACCGGTTAAGAAAACACCAATCATGGCTCCGGTAAAGGAGTACAAGCCACCATCGCCATAAATGATAGCGACCACGATTGGTGGCAGTAGACTCACACTGTAAAGCATGAGTAAAATACCAAATACCTTAAGAATGATTCTATAGTGATGGGTGTTTTTGGATGAATTCATCATTGCAGAGTTCATAAGACCTAACTAAACCAACTGCGTTTTTGTTCCAAAGCAAATAGACGTTCAATTTCGACAGAACTCTCAGCATTGGTAAGGAACAGGATAATATGGTCTTCAGCATTAATTTCGAGGTCACGGTGCGCGATAATGACTTTTTCTTCTCGAATAATACAGCCAACAGTAATATCACTCGGCCAATTGATTTCACCAATTTTACGGCCAATAATTTCTGAGCTGTTCTCGCTACCGTGGGCAATCACCTCCATGGCTTCTGCCGCACCCTTACGCAGGGTGGCAACCTTAACGGTATCCCCCTTACGCGTGTAATGCAGTAAATGACTGGTGGTGATACTGTCGGCAGAGATGGCGATATCGATACTGTTGCGCTGGATTAACTCTACATAGGATTGGTTATTCACCAATGCGATAACACGTCTAACGCCCAGTTTTTTTGCCAGCATTCCGGAGATAATATTAGCTTCATCACTATTAGTTACTGCTAGATAGAGATCGATTTCATCGATGTTTTCTTCCAGTAATAGGTCTTTATCAGAAACATCGCCGTGAATGATAATGGTGTCTTCAAGTTGTTCGGCAATTTCGCGCGCTTGCCCCATATTACGGTCAATCAGTTTAACGCGGTGCGCTGTTTCCAGTGCTTTGGCTAGACTGTAACCGATATTACCGCCACCACCAATCATAATGCGGCGCGATGGACCTACCCGCGAACGGCGTAATTCGTTAACGATTATGGGAATGTGTTTCGCTTCTGCCAAGAAAAACACTTCATCACCCTCTTTGATAATGGTGTCGCCGGTTGGCATCACCACTTCATCTTTTCGGTAGATGGCAACGATGCGAGTTTTAATATCTTTAGGTAGGTCATCTCGTAAGGTTTTTATGGCTTTACCTACCAATTTTCCATCATGCCAAGCGCGCATTGCAACTAAGCGCACTTTTCCTTCGGCAAAGTCTATGACCTGTAGTGATCCTGGGTACTCGATAAGCTGTAAAATATAGTCCGTTACTAGGGTTTCCGGGCTGATTAAAACATCAATTGGTATGGCAAAGGTGTTCTGTTCGCGGTCAAACAGTTCTGGGTGGTCTAGATAGGAACGGTTGCGTACTCGGGCAATTTTCTTGCCGGTTTTATACATGCTGTGGGCAATGTGACACGCCAGAATATTAGTTTCATCGTTCTGGGTTGCGGCAATCAGCATATCGGCATCTTCTAGACCGGCTTGGGTCAAAATGTCTGGATGCGATGCGTGCCCGGGAACGGTACGAATATCAAGACGATCTTGCAGACGCTGCAGTTGCAAGCGGTTAATGTCGACCACGGTGACATCATTGTTTTCTTGTGCAAGTAATTCTGCTAGTGAAGTGCCAACCTGGCCGGCGCCTAAAATAACAATATTCATAATCTAACTTTTGATCAACTTGAAAAAGCACTAGCTAGCTCAAGATAACTCAATTACTCCGGGTTTTTAGGGTCTATGCCTAAATTCTTAAGTTTACGGTACAGGTTGGTTCGGTCAACCCCTGAACGTTTTGCGGTTTCCGAAACATTACCACTGGTTTCACGTAATAATTGGCTCAAATAGCGTGCTTCGAAGCGATCTTTAGCGGCTTTTAAAGATAAGCTGGTATCGACTACCTCACCTAACTCATCATCCCCTTGGGAGCGACTGATGGCTTCTTTAATCTCATCATCGGAGACTTCGCCTTCACCCAAAATGAGTAGGCGCTGAATGAGGTTTTTTAACTCTTTTAAATTGCCCGGCCAGTTGTGTTGGCGTAGCACATTTTGTGCTGGAACCGAGAAATGACGATAATCTAGCCCCTCGTAGGTCACAAAATGGTTAACGAAAAAGTCCACCAGCTCTGGAATGTCTTCAGTATGTTGGCGCAGGGCTGGTATATGAATTTGCATCACTTTCAGGCGCTGATATAAATCCTCACGGAAGCTTTGATCCTCCACCGAACCTTCTAGGTCAGACTTAGTCAAAGCGAGGATACGGATATCAATGCAGACCGCCTCTTCTGTATCGTCGAGTTTATAACATTGCTTAAGCACTAAATTGGCTAACACCGATTGGGCTTCATCACTGAGCTGTTCAATATTAGAAATAATTAAACTACCTTGATGTACCTCACGTAACGCTTTTTTGAGGCGTTCACGGTTGTCACGTTCGCAGAGTTCATTGAAGTCGAGCGCATAATACTCTTTAACCGGATTCTGGGCACGTTGGCTAGTTTTATGAATCGCTTCGGCAAAGTAGTGTTTTCCTGTTCCCGCTTCTCCGGTAACCAAAATAGGCATGGTAAAGCGTGATAGGCGATCTAAGGTTTCGCGAAGGGTGACAACTGATTTACTTTTGCCAACGGGTAAAAATTGCTCCGGCTGTTTCTGTTTGAGTTGACGGTTTTCTTGATTGAGTTGATTATGCTCAATCGCTCTTTCAGCAGTGACAATCAATTTGGCAAGCGAGAGTGGTTTTTCCAAAAAGTCATAAGCACCTAAGCGCGTTGCTACTATCGCCGTTTCAATG
>JAASTL010000006.1 GCA_021767305.1 Piscirickettsiaceae bacterium
AAAATAAATATTAGCAGTAATAAGAACAGGTTTCTTGGGGTTTGGTTACGGAAGAAATCACCTTTAAATTCCATCGTTACTCTCCCGGCGACACTTTGTTGAGTTTTTGTTTGAGTTCGTCACTGGTTAAGAAGCCATATCTGGCAAAGGTTTTTAAACCATGAGCCGAGGCGGCAAAACTCATGAACTCTCGCGCTAATGCTTTATTGTTTGAATAAGAGATGAGGTTCATTTCTAATGCATCTCGTTGCACAATGCTTTGCGGCAGTAAAATTGCATCCATGGCGCCAATGTTTTCTGGCCAAATGGCTGCGGCATACCAGTTAACGCCTATGTCCGCATGGCCTTTTTTAATAGCTTGAGATATGCGATGTGAATCGGTGGTGAAGTAGGTGGCATTATTAAAGACTTTTTGGGTGATATTGGCTTTATCTAAAATACTTTTCAGCTCGCTTCCGACCGCTCCGGATTCTGGCGAAGCAATGACCACGGAATATTCACTATTAGCCAGCAAATCCAGATTGGGAGTAATATTTTTAGGGTTACCTTTAGCTACTAAAAAAGCCATGCGGTTATAGCCAACTGTGACGCGATCAAGCATGATTTCAGCACTTTCTGGCAGTTTTCTATAACGCGGTGAACCGGGAAAATAAATGTCTCCTGTTTTGTTTTTTAAGATGCTATTTAACGCATGACCACTTGCACCTTGGCGAATTTCAATCTCAATATTGTGCTGTTTGGCAAATTCTTGGGTTAGTTCATTCAGTGGTCGTACCATGGTGATACCACTGTAAATAATCAAATCTGGCTGTGCTTTCTCTTGCGGTAATTTTTCATCAGAGCAAGCGACAAGCAAAAAGGTGATAAACAGTATTAAAATTGAACGCATGAAAGTTGATACCTAATAAAACGCCGCCAAATCAGGCACTGCTTAATTTTTTAAGCGCTAAGAATGGGTAAATAGTCGACTCTGAATAATAGTTAAAAATATAGCGTTATTAAGCAAGTAGTACGCCACTTTTATTGGGTATTTTATGGTTCCCGGATGGTGTTGAAATCACAGAAATGAATAATCAAGCAGATATAAAAAAAGCCTCATTTTGAGGCTTTTTTAAGATTACGTGAGCAGCGCTAAAGATTATTTAGCAGCGCGGCTCGCACGTTTACGTTCGTTTTCAGTAAGTAGTTTCTTACGGATACGAATGTTCTCAGGTGTTACTTCAACCAATTCATCATCGTCAATGAATTCTAAGGCTTGTTCAAGTGAGAAACGAATTGGTGGAGTTAACGTTAAGGCTTCATCAGTACCAGAAGCACGCATGTTAGTAAGCTGCTTACCTTTAAGCGGGTTAACCGTTAAGTCATTAGCGCGGCTGTGTAGACCAATGATCATACCTTCATAAACTTCCTCACCGTGACCAATGTAGAGGCGACCACGATCCTGCAAGTTAAATAAAGCGAATGCTAACGCTTTACCTTGACCAATAGAGATCAATACACCGTTGTTTCGTTCACCCAAAGTACCTTCGAACTTAGGACCATAGTGTGAGAAGCTAGAGAAGATCAAACCTTCACCCTGAGTTGCAGTCATGAACTCAGTACGGAAACCAATTAAACCACGAGATGGGATGATGAAGTCAACACGCACACGACCGTGACCATCTGGAACCATGTCCTGCATCTCGGCTTTACGCTCACCTAGTTTTTCCATGATGGTTCCTTGCGCTTCTTCTGGAACATCAACGGTTAGGTTTTCATAAGGCTCTTGAACTTGACCGTCAACTTCACGGAAGATAACTTCAGGACGAGAGATACCCATCTCAAAACCTTCACGGCGCATGGTTTCAATCAATACTGAAAGGTGAAGCTCACCACGACCCGATACACGGAACTTGTTCGCATCATCTGTATCTTCAACACGTAGGGCAACGTTTGTTAGTAGTTCTTTATCTAGACGCTCGCGGATTTGACGCGACGTTAATAGCTTACCGTCCTGACCAACGAATGGAGAGTCGTTAACCTGGAACGTCATGCTGACTGTTGGCTCATCAACAGTAAGTGCTGGTAGGTGTTCTGGGTGTTCTGGATCACATAATGTATCTGAAATATGTAGCGGATCTAAACCAGAAAAAGCGATGATATCACCGGCTTTAGCTTCTTGAACATTAACACGCTCAAGACCGTGGTAACCGAAGATTTCTCCCATCTTGCCTTTACGGATTTCACCATCAGAGGCAACTACTGAAAGTGGCATACCTACTTTGGCGGTACCACGTTTAATACGTCCAGTACCAATAACCCCTTTATAGGTATCGTAGTCTAAAGAGATACACTGCAATTGGAATGGGCCATCTAGGTCAACATCTGGAGCAGGTACTTTATCAACGATGGTTTCAAATACCGGCGTCATGTCACCTTCACGAACATCTTCTTCAAAACCAGCAAAACCGTTTAGACCAGAGGCGTAGATAACTTCAAAATCCATCTGTTCATCCGTCGCGCCTAGGCGATCGAATAGGTCGAAAGTCTGGTCTAAAACCCAATCAGGACGCGCGCCAGGACGGTCGATTTTATTGATGACAACAATCGGTTTAAGGCCTTGTTGAAGTGCTTTTTCAGTTACGAAACGGGTTTGCGGCATAGGCCCTTCCACCGAATCAACCAATAGCAATACAGAGTCAACCATCGACAAGATACGCTCAACCTCACCACCAAAGTCGGCGTGTCCCGGGGTGTCTACGATATTGATGCGGTAGTCATTCCAAGTTACTGCTGTGTTCTTCGACAGGATGGTAATTCCACGCTCTTTTTCAAGGTCGTTAGAGTCCATAACACGGTCGCCTAAATCTTTACGAACGTCGTCAAATGTTCCTGACTGCTGAAGTAGTTGGTCAACGAGGGTAGTCTTACCGTGGTCAACGTGGGCGATGATGGCGATATTACGAATATGATCCGTGTTCATGGTGTGCTCTCTGTGTAATGGCAGGTGTAATTACCAGCCTCTAGAATATAAAAGAGAGAGTATTATAATGAAAACGGTCAAAATTGATAGTTGAAATGGGAAGTTTATTTTCGCAATTTCAATAGATTACGTTCATTTGAGAATAAATGGACGCATTTAGTAAGAGAAGGTGTTGGCAGTTCTAAGACGATTATTTAGAGTCGACTATTTAAGTTTTAGAATCTCTGTCTCTCTACAAAGTATCTGAGACCTTGCCATTATTGGCAATAAAACTTTGTAACACTCCAAATGCCATAGTGCCCAGCAGTAAGCCAAACAGGGTGAAGAGTGCACTGATTTTACCTTCGCCTAGCATCGCTGGTACGGTACCCGGGCAAGCAGCCGTCATGGCCCAGCCAATTCCAAATAGAAAAGCACCGGCAACTAAGCCTTGTTGATATGGTTTCTTCACAAAATCTACCGGCATGCCTGTAGTGATTGAGTTGACCTGATATTTTTTTAACAAAAACACCCCAGCCATTGAAACCACAACCGCAGTACCGATGACTTGCATGAGTTGAAAGTCAATAAACAGAAACATTTTGGCGTGATAGTCAAAAGTGGTTGCTCCGGCACGACTCATTAAAAAGCCAAATAAAGCGCCCATCAATAAACCCAGAATGTTTGAGCGATAGGCATAACCAAACGAGATTAATGTGAGGCGAATACTTTTTAATAAAGGCAGTTGGTGTGCCTGATCTGCTTCTGATTTTTTCATTTTATAATTATTCTTCTTGTTATTTTTAAACGTTATTTTTGAACAATATGTTGTTTTTTTTAGGCATTAAGTACCAAAAAGTAATCTTGTGGTTACGAAAGCACTCATAAAAAACACTGCGCCAGCTAATAAACTCGGAGGGTTCAACATCGCCCCACCCACTAAGGCGTGTCCGGTGGTGCAGGCACCTGCCAGGCGAGCGCCAAAGCCTAAAAGCATGCCCCCAAATATCAGCCATAAAGCTTTGGCGGCATCTGACTGTGGCAAGATAGTTTCATACATGCCCATATCAAAGCTCCATTGCCAAGGCTCAGGTGAACCTAAAGCGCTTAGTAAGCCTCCGAGTGGAATACCAATTAAGAACCAGAGCTTTGGGTTATTACGGTTTTCATATTCACCTTCATGGTAATAACTCATGTTTTTGCAAATATAACCGCACACATTTCCATAGCCCGTAGAGCAGCCAGCCGGCTTACCAATAAGCCAAAAATGCAAAATAACAAATAAACCGATTGCTAGGCCACCTAGCCATCCAGCCCAAACCGTAACTTCCATATAGAATCTCAAATTTAAATAGGGTTTTCAGATAAGCCTAATATATAGAATTTCGTATAGCAGTCAAAACAGGGTTTTTACTAGGTCAATAAGCATTGCTTATTCATGTAGTAATGGAGGGCGGTTATAGAAGCTAAAAGAGGTTGGCCTTGCCAAATTGACAAGGCTTAAGTTGATAAGCTCTATTCAAGATATAAAAGACTAACGACTAACGACTAACGACTAAAGACTAAAGACTAAAGACTAAAGACTAAACATTAAAGCTGCTTGCCAGAGAGCTTTTCATGCATGCCGGCAATCAGCCTAAAGAACATTGGTACAAACAGTGGCGCGAGTAAGGTGGCGGCGATCATGCCACCGACTAAGCCTGTTCCCACTGAAACACGTGCGGCTGCCCCAGCGCCTTCAGAGAACATCAGCGGCAGAGCGGCGATGGTAAAGGTCAATGAGGTCATGATGATAGGACGAAAACGCATTCTTGCTGCAAGTTCTGCAGCTTCTGCCAAGCCCATGCCTTGATGATGTTTCTGTAAAGCGACCTCTACAATCAAAATGGCGTTTTTAGCGGAGAGCCCTATTAAGGTTAAAAGCCCAAGTTCGAAATAGATGTCATTATTAAGGCCGGTAAACATCACCATCAAGGAAGCACCTAACACGGCAAAAGGGACCACGGTTAAAACCGCAATTGGAATTGACCAACGCTCATATTGTGCGGCAAGAATTAAGAATACAAACAGTAACCCAAAGAGGAAGGCTTGTGAGCCGGAGTCACTGGATTTTTTCTGTTGATAAGCTTCACCTACCCAACCTAATTGGAAACCGTCTGGTAACACTTCGGCGGCAACTTCTTCAAATGCCGCTAGCGCTTGACCAGATGAGTAGCCCGGCGCCGGTTCTCCCATTAACTTCGCGGCAGGGAAGAGGTTAAAGCGATCCACTGTGTCGGCACCAGTGGTACGATTCACCGTGACCAGTGCGCTTAATGGGATCATCGAACCATCTGCAGAGCGCACGAAAACTTGCGAAAGTTTTTCTGGGCTGTCGCGGTAGTCCGCTTCGGCTTGTAAATTCACTCTAAAAGTACGCCCAAACAGGGTAAAGTCATTGGCATAGAGTGACCCAAAGGTAGCTTGCATAGCCGCAAATACTTCTTGAGACGAGACCTTAAGGAGTTGCGCTTTTTCGCGATCTACCACTGCTTCGTATTGTGGGACACGGGTGTTGAAGGTGGTTCGGACTTGTTGCAATTCTGGTCGTTGCGAGGCTTTTTGAATCAGTTCTTGCGTTACTTTATTCAAATCATTGGAACCTGTACCATTGCGGTTCTGCAAATAGGCTTCAAAGCCACCCGTCATACTCATGCCCATAATGGTAGGCATGCCGATTGGGATGCTGAAAGCATTCGGTATCGCATTAAGTTGACCAAATAGCTGGCCGACGATGGCATCTGATGAAAGATCCGGTGTTTGACGTTCATCCCAGTGTTTGAGTTTGACAAAGCTCACCCCTGAATCGGTGCGGTTGGTAAAGGTTTGCAAATCAAAACCGGCAAAACTCACTGAATGATCAACGCCAGGGTGTGCTAATAAAGTATCTGAAACCTGATCACGAACCTCTTCCATACGATCTAAAGAGGTAGCGGGTGGCATATAACTCAGTACAAACAAGGTACCTTTATCTTCTTGCGGCACCAAGCCTTTGGGTAGGCTTTGTAGGGTGTCATAAGTAACATATACCAAGCTACCAAACACCAAAATGCTGACTAAGCTATAGCGCATAATTGCTCTTACGCCGACGCTAAAGCCATTAGTCATGGCACCAAAAAATTTATTAAAGCCACGTGCAAAAAAGTTTTCGTGATGCCCTGGCTGCAGCATATTGGCACACAAAGCCGGGGTTAAGGTAAGCGCGACAATACCGGAAATCGTCACCGAAATAACAATGGTAATGGCGAACTGTTTATACATTTCACCACTTAGGCCTTCAATAAAGGCAACCGGTATAAAGACTGCCGCCAACACCAAGACAATCGCAATAATGGGCCCGGTAATCTCTTGCATCGCCTGCACGGTTGCTTCACGTGGAGACTTATTTTCACTGGTCATTATGCGTTCTACGTTTTCCACCACGATAATGGCATCATCCACCACTATCCCGATAGCGAGAATCATCCCAAATAGGGTGAGCTGGTTAATGGAAAAGTCCAGCAAGTACATGCCGATAAAGGTACCGATAATGGAAACTGGAATGGCCAATACTGGAATTAAAGTTGCACGCCAGTTCTGCAGGAATATAAACACAATCAGCACCACTAGAATCAGCGCTTCAACCAAAGTGTAAATAACCTTGTCAATAGATATGCGCACGAATTCACTGGTGTCGTAAGGAATGGCATAATTCAAACCAGCCGGGAATTGCGCACCTAATTCAGCCATACGCTTGTCTATGAGTTCAGAGGTTTCTAAGGCATTGGCACCCGGTTGTAAAAATACCCCCATTGGTACAGTCGGATTACCGTCAAAAGTGGCATTAAAGTTGTAAGCTTGAGCACCAAGTTCAACTCGGGCAACATCTTGCAAACGTAATAGGGCGCCGTTCTCTTGGGTGCGCAGAATGATGTTTTCAAACTCTTCAGGTTGGCTTAAACGCCCCGCGGTGGTGATGGTGTAAGTAAAAGGTTGCCCGGTAGCGTTAGGTTCTGCACCAAACTTACCTGCCGCAAATTGTGAGTTTTGCTGACGGATGGCACCAAGTACATCATTTGGGGTTAAGTTGAATTGGCGCAGTTTATTCGGCTTGAGCCAGATGCGCATGGAGTAATCTTTAGCACCAAACTGGCGGACTTCCCCAACCCCGGGAATTCGTGAGAGTTCATCGACAATATTAATCAGACCATAATTGGCAATAAACACTGTGTCTAAACTAGCATCTCCAGAATAGAGGGCAATGACCTTGAGAATGCTTGGCGAACGTTTATTGACCTGTACACCCAAGGCCTGAACCTCGGACGGTAATTTATTCAAGGCACTTTGAACCTTGTTATTTACATTGATATTAGCTTGATCAATGTCGGTACCTATTTCAAAGGTGATGGTCATGGTCAACACGCCAGAGGAAGAGGTCACACTGTTGATATAGAGCATGTCATCAATCCCGTTGATAGCTTGCTCTAAGGGGGCGGCAACCGTCTCAGCCAGGGTTTCCGCGCTTGCACCCGGATAGGTAGCGGTGACTTGTACTTGCGGCGGTACGATTTGTGGGTATTCAGCAATCGGTACCGACTTCATGCCCATGTAACCGGCAATGATAATAATGAGTGAAAAAACCGATGCAAAAACCGGGCGATCTATAAAAAATCGAGACAACATATTCAGGCTCCCAGGTTATTTTGCAGCGGGTTTAGCTGGCTTGGCGGCATCTGGTTTTTTATCCGCTGACATCACTTGCACTGGTGAATTTGGGCGCAGTTTAATCAGGTTGTTAATGATGATTTGCTCACCACCTTTGAGCCCTTGGCTTACTAGCCACTGTTTTTTATAACTCCCTGCAAGTGTGACCGGGCGCATCTGTGCTTTACCTTCAGCAACCAAATATACAAACGCCTGTTTGCCGTTTTGAATAATGGCATCTTGTGGCACACTCATAACGTTCTGCCATTGTCCTTGCTCAACCGCTACCTTAAAAAGCTGTCCAGGTAATAATCTTTGATCTGCGTTGGCAAACACAGCACGAATCAACTGACTCCCCGTCTGTGGATCGATTTGCGAATCTTTAAAATCAACTTCACCGGTTTTAATGGTGTTGCCTTTGCTGTCTAAAAGTTCAACTTTAATCTCATCATCTGTTTTTAATAAACCACTGCTCGTCAAATCAATAATGTTTTCACGTTCGGCATCGGCAATCGAAAATGAACCATATAAACGGTCGATTTGGCGGATGGTATTAAGCAAGGTGTTACCCGTGTTTGGTCCAACTAAATCGCCTACATCTTGCTGTTTTTCGCCGATAATGCCGGAAATCTCGGCTTCAATGGTACTGTCATCCAACTCGATTTTACGGCTATTAAGTTCCGCTTCTGCGACATTGAGTTGAGCTTGCGCTGACTTCCAAGCACTATAAGCATCATCAATCTCTTGCACACTAATGCTCTTACCTAAACCTTTGGTGCGTTCATAAGTACGTTTAGTTTGCGAGACTTGAATTTTGGCGTTTTCAAGTTGAGCTTTTGCCATTTCATAATTGGCTTTTACGCGGCGATCATCAAGTTGATAGAGGAGGTCGCCTTTTTGCACACTTTGACCTTCACGGTAAAGTTGCTTTTCGATATTGGCTGTAATACGGGCGTGTACTTCAACTTGTTTAAAAGGCTCTAATCTGACTGGGTAAGTTTTACGGTAAGGCACGCTGACTTTTTCAGCCTTAGTGACCTGTACCGGCATAGGTGGTTTTTCTTGACCTGTACCTGGGCCTGCCGCCAAAGCGTTGTTGCCGCTTAGCAGTAAACTCAAACCGAGAAGAATGGTAGAAGATGATTTAAAGAAAATCGTTTTCATGATTAAGCCCAACATTTATTAATAGAGGGTTCTGCACGAGGTAATTTCACAATAAAAAATGGTCAAAATTCACCTGAATTGTGTTCAAAAACTTGCTAATAGCTAGCTATTAGCTGCGTTTTCCGCCTTATTCAGATAAATTTTCCCTCATTTTTTATTTGCGACCTACTCGTACAAAACTCTCTTGGTTTTTCAATATTTTAAATAATATAAATTTAAAAGTGTAGTGAGTGTTACACTTTTTTTATTGTTTAGATGATTCGGTTATAATTTGCAGCATCGTTATTAAGTTTTGCTCGGTTCCAATTCATGTCTACAGTTAACAGTCGCAATAGAGTTTTATCCATGCAATCAGCGGACGTTTCTAATAAACATCAACTTCCGCTGAAGCGCGGTGAAATACGCCGCCAAAAAATCATTGAAGCCGCAGACCGGCTGTTTAAAACCAAAGGTTATGCCGGCACTTCGGTAAATGAGGTGGTCAAGCTTTCCGGCGGCTCTATGAACACCTTGTATCGTTATTTTGGTAACAAGGTGGGGCTCTTTGAAGCGGTCTTAACCAAAAAAACTGATGAACTTTTTCAACCATTTCTACAGCAAGACTTTTGGCAGGGCGACCTGCGTTCTAATCTGCTGGCTTTTGGTGCCGCGCTGCAATCCGTTGCGCTCTCTGAGGATGGACTCGCCATTTACCGTTTGGTTATTACTGAAAACAACCAAGAGCAGGGTGAACTGCAACAACTCTTCTATGAAAAAGGCCCCCAAACTGCAATTAAGATTTTGAGTTGTTATCTGCAGCAAGAGCAAAAACAAGGCAAAATCCAAATTGAATATCCTGAGTTAGCGGCTAATCAATTTTTAGAAATGATCAAGGGGCCGTTTTTCTACCCTGCCATCTTTGGCGAAACCCTTTCTGCCGAAAAAATGCAGCATGCCTTAGAGCAAGCAGTTGATCTTTTTCTAAGTGGTTGCCTTAACTCTTAATGAACGACTTACACTAAACCAGAGTATTAAGGTGGTACTAAAGAGCACACCCTGAGCAATCGCCATACTCAATAGGCTGTCATGCACTAAAGGCACAATCAACGCCGTAACTAACCCCGCCATACCCATTTGAAATAAGCTCTGCACCGAGCTCGCCATGCCGCGCTTTTGTGGCAGACAATCCAGCCCCAAAACACTTAAAGCAGGGTTAGCTAAAGCAAAACCAAAGGCATATAAAACCAGTGGGGCAATGATGAAGACAATGGATTGCGTGCCCAAACTTTCAATAATGACATTGCTTAATACACTCACGGCACTCAATGCTAAGGCGAGCCAGATAATGTGGTTGGCGGAAAATAAATGGGCAAACCGATGGGATGCCAGTGAGCCAAATAAAATTCCCGAAACCAAGGGCACAAAAAATACCCAAAAGTCCTGTTCTCCCAAGTGTAAATGGTCATATATCAAGCTAGTTGAACCAGAGACATAAACAAAAAATCCACCAATCAAACAGCCTTGAGCAATCACAATACGGATAAATTGGGGGTGTAATAAGGTGTCCCAATAAGAAGTCGCAAGATGTTTCGGGGCTATAGACTGTATGTGCTCTGGATGGCGGGTTTCGCTAATTCTTAAGGAGAACATCAAAAACAGTAGCAATCCGTAAATGGCTAAAAAGTAGAAGACTGCACGCCAGCCATAATTCACTTCCAGCCAACCGCCAATAATGGGAGCCGCAGCCGGAGCGGCGGAAAATAGCATCATCATCAATGCCATCGCTTTTTGTGCTTCGGTGCGATCAAAGGCATCACGAATCATGGCTCTACTCGCCACCATGCTTCCTGCCACTAAAATACCTTGCAGCGCACGAGCCATAATCAGAACTTCATAGCTCGTGGCTAAGGCCGCCAAAATTGAGGCGCAAAGGTAACCCATTAAACTCACTAAAATAATTGGGCGTCGGCCAAAACGGTCACTCATTGGCCCCCAGATTAGGGTTGCCAAGGCAAAACAGATTAAATAGACCGATAGCGATTGGGTTAATACTTCGCGAGTGACCAATAAATCATTTTCAATGGCGGGAAAAGAGGGCAGATAAGTATCAATAGAAAAAGGCGCCAGCATGCCGATCAAGGCGACCACAAAGATTAAAAAGAAAGGGGAAATAGGCATTTTTGTCATAGACCTATTTTAGGGGCTTAAGCGAGAATGCAAAAGCCGCTTTAAAGATTAAAGCGTTCTTGTAAAGAGAACAAAAATCTTGAGTTTGTTTTCTAAATTAATAAAAAATTAACTAATTAGTCGACTAATTACGATTGCGCCAAATTTTAGAGACGGCTTTGTCATTGCCTAATCCAGCGACAATAAAGCAGAGTAAAGCAATCCCAGAAAACAGTATGACAGGGAATAGTCCAGCCATTTGATTGATTTGTAATGAGAAGTAGAGCGTGATTGCAGCGACGCCTAAAAATAACACCCCCATTATCCAAAGAATAGTACGGTGTGACGGGCTGTATGCATAATCCCCCTCAGCGTTTTCAAGCGGATTAAGAATGGGGGCGGTGAGTTTGCGTAAAAAGTTTTTCATATTAATAGTTTTGGTAGCCAAGATAAGTTGATGAATATTTACCAAATATTAGCAGATGAAAACGACTTTAAGCGATTGTTTTATTGTAAAAACGGTTGTCCTTGCTGTTATCTAAGCCACGAAAGCTTAAGATAGGAATAGTTCGAACAAACTTGGGAATAAAAATGGATGACATAAAGTTCTGTCCGCAATGTGGTGAAAAATCATTTGCTTCAAGCCAGCAAAAACATTGGCGCTGTGGTGACTGCGGTTTTCAGTATTTTCATAATATGGCTTCTGCAGTGGCTGGTGTGATTGTTTGTGGTGATGAATTATTACTGACCAAACGCAAATTTGAACCCGGTAAAGACATGTTGGATTTACCCGGAGGCTTTGTTGATTATGGCGAATCGCTCGAACAGGCGATTGCTCGCGAATGTCAGGAAGAGTTAGGTTTGAGCGGGCTTAAATGGCACTATCTTTTCTCTTTTCCCAATGAATATGAGTATGCGGATGTGCTCTATCACACCCAAGACGCGTTTTTTATGGCAGAGCTACAACATAAACCCAAAATAATCGCGCAAGATGATGTTGCCGAGGCAATCTGGGTTAAACGCCAAGCGTTGGATTTAGATACTATTGCGTTCACTTCGGTACAACAGGGCTTGCAAACCTTTCTTGCAGATTAATCTTAAGCAGTGGCGCGGGTAAATTCTCACTGGTGATAAAGATATTCTCAGCTTTGCTATCAAAACAGACCGCCTCTGCCTGTTCTAAATAGGGCAGTGGAATTTTGATGGGTTTATTGGCAAACAGAGATTTACCTTCATCCAAATCGGTTTGTTGATAATAGTAGGCATTGATATAAGTCAGTACAATCGCCGACATGCCATCACTAGAAATATCCATCGCGGTAGGCTGGCTACTGAATGGCGCATATTTAAGACTACGAATATCATTAATCGCAGTTTTTTTAATCTCTTTTAAATTGCCAACGCGTTTAGCCATCGCTTGCTGCTTTTTGGGTTTTTTCTGCAGTGGAAGTTCATAAAGCACGGGTACTTTATCGCGTTTACTGAGTATGAAAATTTTCTTTTGATTTACATCCACTGCAATCGATTCTGCATCGCGAGCACCATCTTCATAGGTGAACTCCAGGCTCCAATCAGGTTTCATTTCATGGGTTTCATTTTTTGAAAGATGTTTGGCTTTGGGTTCCTTAATAAAATGTAATTTTAGTTTTTTACGTTTAGCGCCATTGTCGCCAATATCCGCAATCAAAAGATAAGGCTTACCTTTATAGGTGAAAGCCGCTAAATCTTCCCAATCTTTGTTTTTAACGCCTTTTAGTTTCACTCGACCAATGCGTTTTCCCTGAGTGTTGATGGCAAACACCGAATTGTCATTACCGCTGTCATTAATTAACCAAAACA
>JAASTL010000225.1 GCA_021767305.1 Piscirickettsiaceae bacterium
CGGGGTGCACCAATTTAGCTGCCATCGCTGATGGCAACCCCGCTCCCATGCTGGCTAAGGCGTTATCCAACAATACCGTATTCGGGTGATAAGCGGGATAGTTACGTGCAAACCAGATTTTATAAATACCATTATCCAAGGCGATAATATCTTCATCACCCATAACCTTGCGCAAATCATGCACCACACGTTGTGGGTACATTGGAAAACGTTCATCTTCAACACCTTCCAACAAATTTTCATCGATATATTTCTTGGCTTCCAAAAAGCAGTTGAAGTCCCAGTGGCTTTGACGTTCAACCCCCTCTTTCAGTTGATAAACGGCATTCCCAATATCACCGATGACATCAGCTTGCGGAAAATACACAGGGTCAACGCTGGCGTTGGTGTAGTTCACATGTAAGACGTTAAAACCATCTTGTTGCATAAAAAACGGTGGTTTTTCAACAACATCATGCCCAATATTGATAATGAGGTCGGTCTGTTTAATTGCGCAGTGCAAAAAATCACCATCAGATAAAGCCGCGCAACCCAAGTAAAGATGATGGCGTTCATCAACCACCCCTTTACCGAGTTGCGTAGTAAAAAAGGGAATGCCGGTTTTATCAATAAACTGGCGTGTCATCTTACCTACTGTTTTACGGTTAGCCCCTGCGCCAATTAATATCAGAGGGTGTTTGGCCGCCTCTATCATTTTGATGGCATTACCAATCGCTTTGCTTTCCGGTATCGGGCGACGATGCATGCATTGCTCAAAGACATGCGCCTTGCTATCTTCAACGGCGATATCCTCGGGCAACTCTAAGTGAGTGGCGCCTGGGCGCTCAGTTGTCGCGGCTCTAAATGCTTCACGTACTCTGGCAGGCACATTATGACCACTGGCGATTTGCTTGGTGTACTTGGTGAGTGGACGCATCATATCCACTACATCGATAATCTGAAACTGCCCTTGTTTACTGCTTTTGATTGGTTTTTGCCCGGTAATCATCAACATCGGCATCGCGCCTAGGTTGGCATAAGCTGCAGCGGTCACCAAGTTGGTAGCTCCGGGTCCAAGGGTAGATAAGCACACACCGGCATTACCGGTTAAACGCCCAACGGTAGCCGCCATAAAACCTGCCGCCTGCTCATGACGGGTTAAGATGAGTTTGATTTTGGAGTGTTTTAAGGAGTTCAGGAAATCCAAGTTTTCTTCGCCAGGAATACCAAAAATATAATCCACGCCTTCGGCTTCCAGAGCTTGTACAAATAAATCAGAGGCTTTCATGGCTCACTCCTTTGCATGCAATCTAGATTTCAATACTAGCATTCTAAATACCAATAGTCGGCTTATCTGTAGTTATTTCGTCAATAGTTTTTGCAGGTTTAGCTGACTGAAAGCGAATCTTAAAAGCTTTAAGGAAACATTGAATTCAAGCTATTAGCAGGCTCTTATAACAATTCTTATAAAAATCAGCTGAGCTATAATTAAGTTGTCCAAAAAAGGTTGCGTCAATTCAATTGGCAAAGGAGTTCCTCATGATCAATGTCTTATTGTCTTTAAGAGGTTTCATTAACCACAACCTATATCGCTTTATCCTGAAACCACTGATTTTCCTATGGCCACCTGAGATTGCGCACAACAAACTCAAAGCGTTTGGTAAGTTCATGAGCGCGAATTCATTCGGGCGCAGTATTCTTCGAACCCTCTTCTACTATCAACATCCAAGTCTGAATACGACCGTTGATGGCATTTCTTATGACAACCCGATTGGTCTCTCCGCCGGTTTTGATAAAGATGGTGAGCTGACCGACGCCTATCCATCGCTGGCATTTGGTTTTGCCGAGCTCGGATCTTTTACCGGAGAAATATGTCCTGGTAACCCAGGAGTTGGTCGCCGTCTGTTTCGAATGCCAAAATCAAAATCCATTTTGGTTTGGTATGGCCTCAATAACCAAGGGGCAGAAAAAATTTCGGCACGACTTCAAGGCAAAGAATTCAAAATCCCGATTGGAGTGAATGCCGCCAAATCCAATCTAACGCCTGAATTTGTGCTTGAAGATTCGATTGCTGATTACATGAAAACCTTGCGTGCTTTCCGTGACATTGGTGACTATTTCACCATAAACATCAGTTGTCCAAATACCCAAGACGACGAGCCTTTTGTTGACAAAGACAACCTAGAAGCCTTGCTATCAGCCATTGATGCGGAAAGAAAACCCGGCCGTCCAATCTACGTCAAATTAGCCGCGGATTTAGAAGTCGAGGAAATCAATGTCATTCTAGATGCTTGTATGAAATACAACATGGATGGGATCGTCCTCACCAACCTGGCAAAACCAGAACACAACAAAGAATACGTCAAAGAAGAGCTCGCCTTCCACAAAGGCGCTATGAGTGGTCTGCCACTTCAGCGTATCGCCACCAGCGTGGTGCGCCATGCCTACCGCTACACACGTGGTAAACTCACTATTATTGCCGTGGGAGGCGTGTTTAATGCTGAAGACGCTTATGAAAAAATCACTTCTGGTGCCAGTCTGGTAGAGATGATTACCGCCATGATTTACGAAGGCCCACAAGTCATGGGAGAGATTAACCGAGGCTTGGTTGAGTTACTTAAAAAAGACGGTTTCCAGTCCATTGAAGAAGCGGTAGGAAGTCGCAACCCGTTACCACCTCTTAAAGAGATTAATACAGCTTAATACAACTGACTATGAAGTAATCTCTACCGAGTTCATCTCTTCTCAAAGCAAAGCCCGGATCAACCCGGGCTTTTTGGTTGGCCGCTTGTAAAATCCATAACCCAGTTACAGCAAATAGCAGAATCATGACTATCACTATCTACACATCTGACCCCATCGACCGAAATTAGGTTAATCCATCTCATAGCAGCTTAAAAATTCAAATTACGAGCATTATTTCATTTTCCGTAACAAAGCCATTCATTAATTTTATTTTTCCGCACAAAAATATTTTTTATAAATAAGTTTGACAGCAAATTTAAACATCCTTAGAATGGCATTCACAAAATGTAATTATTTTACATTTAAAACAAAGGACATACTTATTATGAAAACCAAAAAAATGATGACCTTACCTTTGACCGCTCTAGTATCCGCACTTGTTTTGGCGGGATGTGATAGTCAAACTACTGATAGCGCTACAACCTCATCGACTGCAACAGAATCTTC
>JAASTL010000226.1 GCA_021767305.1 Piscirickettsiaceae bacterium
CAACTCAGGGTTAGAGTTCAGTGCTAGATTTAACAATTCTTCTTCGTTATTGACAGGAAGCTGTAAATCAAAACGCTCACCTACCTGAACTTCGGCTTTAGCATCGACATTCATCAACATTTTCAATGTTTGCAACGCAATTTTTTCTTCCGCTTTGGCTTTTTCATAAGCCACATTCGCTGCCGACTGGTTTACCTTAGCTGTCAAAAACTCCGAGCGTACAACCACACCTTGGTCTACTAAGTTACGGGTGGTATTAACATAGGAATCAGCCGTTTCTTTAGCTTGTTTGGCAACCTCAATGTAAGCACGAGCCGCATGCACTGCTTCATAAGCTTGGTAGATATTAAACGTGAGATATTGCTGAACCGCGACATCACCTCTTTTGGCAGCGGAAATCATGGCTTCTGCTTGGTTTTCGTAGCCACTAATTTTGCCGCCATTCCAAACCGGTAGAAGCACTTCTACTCGGGTATTAAAATCGCTGTGGGCATCTGGATTATTTACGGAATCTGGTTCAATTTCTGCAGCTGAAGTAGGGTCAGAAAATGGAAACTCAGCAATACCAAAATCACCAAATGTTGCTTGACGTTGCTGCAGCTTCATACCAAACACATTTAATGCATTATCAGAGCGTGAGCCAGTTAGAGACAGAGTAATTTGCGGCATGCGGCTAGATTCTGCTTTACTTAACGCCGCTTGCGCTTGCTGAATACGAGCTTCGCTCACTTCCATTTCAGGGTTTTGTGAAAGCGCGGTATCCACACAAGCCTTAAAATCATACTGCTGTGCAAATGCCGATAAAGGTGCGGCAAATCCAGCTGCAAAAAGTAAAGTCAGTAACTTTTTTTGCATAGTGTTTTTCTGTTTCATTTTGTCTCCAGAACTGGTCAACATAAGCAAGACAAATTATCAATAAACCAAAAAAGGATGGCAAAGCATCCTTTAATGTGAATTGATTAAACCTGCGTAATAATTATGATGACTAACCATATAGATTTAATCCTCATAACTCAAGCTTATTAATATATTAGAATTTTCTAATATTATAGCCATCTAGCTCATATAAGCAAACTCTAATACAAATTATTTCTGGTGAGTTCATTCCTTCAATCATTGCCTAATCATAAAACTAAGCAAAATACGCCTCTATCATCTTTCTTAACCAAACCAGCTCACCATGAAAAAAGTGACTACTTTGTTCTCGCCATAAAATATCTGGTCTAGGGGTTTGCTGTCTAGCCCAATCCAGAATCTCATTAGCATCAACCACTTCGTCCTGCCCTCCTTGCACCAACAACCACGGCAAATGCACATCTTTGATTTCAGAAAAATCATAAAGTCCAACTGGCGGTGCTATGGTCAGCACAGCCGTAATATCTTTAATTTCAACTAAACTTTTAAGCGTGACGTAACTTCCAAATGAAAACCCGCCAAGAATACATTCATTAGGTTTAAATTCTGTTTTAACCCAATTCACGACTTGTTTCAGGTCTGCACTTTCACCTTGTCCTGAATCATACTCACCCGCAGATGCTCCCACTCCGCGAAAATTATGTGTTATCACTAAGTAACCTAAGTTTAAAAACGCCTTCTGCATGGTGGTAACGACTTTATTATCCATTGTTCCACCATAAAGCGGATGAGGATGACTCAAAATGACCGCTTTAAGCTTTTCTGTATTAAACGACTTAGGCTGAGAAACTCTGATTTCAATATCTCCCACCAACCCTTGTATTTTTTGACTTTTTTTATGCATACCGTACTTTGATTCAAGTTTTGTTAAATTCATTACTAATTATTCTAAATTAGGCGCAACCACAATTAGTTATACTTTCATTCACATTATTTCTATCTACTCATAATTTATTAGGTTTATAAATGCCATCTAAGAAAATCGTTATTGATGATGCGGTACCTTACGCTAAAGATATCTTTTCTCATCTAGGAAATATCGTCACCATTCCTGGCCGTGACATATGCGCTGATGACGTTGCCGATGCCCACGCCTTAATCGTGCGTTCTAGAACCCAAGTCAATCGCGACTTATTAGAAGCCAGCACGATAGAGTTTGTAGGTAGCACAGTCGTGGGTTTAGACCATATAGACCAAAATTACCTCAAGCAAAATAACATTCATTTTTATTCTGCACAGGGTTGCAATGCGAATTCAGTTGCTGAATTCATTATTAATTGCCTGTTTGAGTTGGCTGAAGCATTTGATTTTCAAATTAAAGATAAAACACTTGCCATCATTGGCGTTGGCAATGTTGGCTCTAGAGTTTTTGATAAAGCCAAGACATTGGGTATTCGATGTTTATTGAATGACCCTCCTAAAATAATAAACAATCCTAGTCTAGAGGAACAATACCCCTATCACTCATTAGAAGAATGTCTTAAAGCAGACATCATTACGGTCCACACACCATTAACACAAACAGGTGATTTTCCTACATTTGATCTTATTAACGCGCAACATTTACAGCAACTTCAACCCAGCCAAATTCTAATTAACGCTGCGCGTGGTGGCATTATCAATGAACAAGAATGGATTCAAACCAAGACCTTAGCCAATGTTATCGACTGCTGGGAAAACGAACCATTCATTAATGAAGAACTATATAAACGGGCATGGCTGGCCACTCCGCATATTGCTGGACATTCATTGGACGCGAAAGTTGCTGGCAGTAGCATGGTCTACTCTGCCTTATGTCAATTCTGGGGTGAAAAAGAAAATTATGATTGGCAAGCTAAACTTCCAGCGTCAGAGTCTGTAATTAAAGTTCCATACCACCATAATCAACAAACCTACCTCAACCGGGTTTTTAAAACAGCTCATGACATCTTCAAAGATGACCAAGGTATTAGAGATAAACAAATAACCGAGGTTCATAAAAAATACGAATACTTTAGAAGAAATTATCCCATCTACCGTGAATGGCAGCATCACAATACCCTTACATCCGGTAATGAATTTACTGACAACACGCTGAAAACACTAGGCTTTACCCTTATTGATGATTGATTAATCCGTACGCCAAATTACACATTATTAGAACATTAGAATTTCTTAATAAAATAATATTATTAAACCCACAAAAAATTTAGGTTTGATTTTATAAATACTGCGAGTAACCTAGGCTTCGACATTTAAA
>JAASTL010000227.1 GCA_021767305.1 Piscirickettsiaceae bacterium
CATCGCAATGATTGGTTGGGAAGGGCTTGAATGTCAGCTCATTGATATTAATGTTGTCATCGGTTCCAATCACATTTAACGCTAATAAGGAATGTTTAAGTTCTGGGTGTGGAATTTCATGAAAAGGCGGCCAGATAGTTCCGTTAAATAAGTGGTCTTTTATCGCATTAATGGTTGTTTCAGAGGCATAGATATTGAGTACTTTTTCACGCTGTAAAAAGTAACTTTAAATCATAAAAGGTAGGTCGCGGATATGATCAAAGTGGGCGTGACTGATAAAAACGTGTTCAATTTCATTGATCTGATCACCCAATGCATGAAGTACATTGCCCGCATCAATAAGAATGTTTTTACCTATTTTAAAGCTAACACAGTCTTCATTCGCCCCCAAGCTACCATGAGCACCCAGTACCTCAATTGTATGCATTCGTTTTAGAGCCCCTAAGAGTATATTCAGTGATAGTGAGAGTGCTTTGCACGAGTGAATTCACGGCTAAAAAATGGCTCAAATTCACCTGAATTGCGTTGAAAAACTGGCTAATAGCTAGCTATTAGCTGCATTTTTCGCCTTATTCAGTCAAATTTTCTCTCATTTTTAGCTCGCGCCTCACTCGTGCAAAGCTCTCAGTGAATCACTGTTTTAATTAATATTGCCGGTTCGGTTATTTTTAACTTTTAAGCAAATTCAACACCAAGTGAAAATGTTTTTTCAAAGTGTTTGTATCTCTTTACTAAGCTTTAGCAAGGTCACTTGAATTCTTCGACACATGTTGTACAGTAAGTAGTGCTATTAGTACTAGTTACACATATCTTCTTATGTTTTTTGGATAATGGTGCACGGTTTTTATTAGGCATCATCAGCGCTCTTACCCAAAATATGATTTATCGATTTACTTGGTTGCATAGAGTAAAGCATCAAACAAGCAAAACAAAAGCAAAACGGATTCTTATGACAAATAAAAAAGGCGGTTTATATATTGCCTTAATCAGTGTTCACGGTTTGATTCGCGGCAATAACCTAGAACTCGGAAAAGATGCCGATACCGGCGGACAAACTCTTTATGTACTTGAGCTGGCACAAGCTTTAGCGAAAAGACCCGAAGTCGAAAAAGTAGAACTTTTTACCCGGCTGGTAAATGACCCAGCGGTTGATGAAGATTATGCTCAACCTAAAGAAGAGGTAAGTGATAAGTTTTCCATTGTGCGCATTGAAGCGGGTTTAAACGAATATATTTATAAAGAACAGCTGTGGGATTACATTGATACTTTCACGGATAACCTGATGGACTATTTCCGTCAAAGCAGCAGTTACCCTGATATTCTTCATAGCCACTATGCCGATGCCGGTTATGTCGGCAGTCAACTTGCCAATCAATTATCCATACCACTGATTCATACCGGTCATTCTCTTGGCCGAGTCAAGCGTGCACGATTAATAGCCAATGGCTTGAGTTCTAATGAGATTGAAGAGTCTTATAATATGGCGCGCCGCATTGATGCCGAAGAGCAAGTGCTGGCAACGGCACAGCGAGTCATTACCAGCACGCACCAAGAGATTGAAGAGCAGTACGAAATTTACGATTTCTACCAACCAGAACGCATGCGAGTAGTGCCCCCTGGAACTAACCTAGAGCAGTTTACGGCGCCAACTGGCAGTGAATTGGATTCTGAACTTTTCTCACGCCTCACTTATTCGTTACTGGAACCCGATAAACCCATTATCTTGGCGCTGTCACGCCCAGACCCGCGCAAAAATATTGCCGCTTTGGTTGAGGCTTATGGGCTTTCGCCTGAGTTACAGCAAAAGGCTAATTTAGTCATTGTTGCAGGGAATCGAGAGGATGTAGATGAGCTCGAAACTGGCGCGCAATCGGTATTCCAAGAAATCTGGCGCACCATTGATCGTTATGATCTTTATGGCAAAGTCGCAATGCCTAAACACCATGAACGTTATGAAGTTCCATTTATCTACCGTATTGCGGCCGCCTCAAAAGGGATTTTTGTTAACCCCGCCTTAACGGAACCTTTTGGCTTGACTTTGATTGAAGCTGCGGCTTCTGGCTTGCCTCTGGTTGCTACAGAAGATGGTGGGCCACGAGATATTACCCAAAACTGTCAAAATGGAATTCTAATTGATCCATTAGAAGCACAAACTATTACGGATGCCTTATTAAGCATTCTAGCTAACCCTGACCAACATCAAGAAATGATGGAAAATGGTCTAAAAGGGGTTAAAGAACATTACTCATGGGATGCTCACGCAGAACGTTATCTTGAGTTGATCACGCCGATTATCGAGAAATCCGAGCCACTACCAATCAGACCTATTTCACGTCGTTCTGCGCTCTACAAAGACCGTGCTTTAGTTACCAGTATTGACCAGAACTTAATGGGCAAACCCGATGCCTTGCAGAAATTATTGGCTTTATTAAAAGAACACCGCAAATCTACGTTGTTTGTTATTGCTACGAGCCGCCGTTTGGACTCTGCCTTAAGAATGCTTAAACAGTACAAGATTCCAGAGCCGGATGTATTGATTACCAGTTTGGGAACAGAGATTAATTACGCACCAAAACTCACTACGGATAAACACTGGGCAAAACACATTGACTATCACTGGGCTAGGCATCGTTTGGCAGAATTGTTGGGTGAACACCCAGGTTTAAACCTGCAATCTAAATCTGAGCAAACGCCATTTAAAATCAGTTACTACATGAGTGGTGATGTGACCACAGTGGACAATATCAGAGGGATTTTGCATCAAGAAGATGAAGCCGTGAATGTGCAGTTTTCATTTGGTAAATATTTAGATATTTTGCCAATGCGCGCCTCTAAAGGCATGGCACTTCGATATGTGGCTGAACGATGGAATATCCCATTAGAAAGAACGTTGGTAGCAGGAGGTTCGGGTGCCGATGAGGATATGATGCGCGGCAATACCTTAGCTGTGGTGGTCGCTAATCGACATGATGAAGAACTTTCTCAGCTACAGGATATTGAAGGCATTTATTATGCGCAAAATAGCTATGAAGAGGGTATTTTAGAAGCAATTGATTACTATGATTTCTTTGGTAATTGCAGCACGCCAGAAGAGACTCAGAGTAAAGCCTTAATAGAGAGTAAAGCTTCAAAGCAGAGCGGGGATA
>JAASTL010000228.1 GCA_021767305.1 Piscirickettsiaceae bacterium
ATCTGCATCAGATGATTCTGTGGTTTCGCGCACATCATCTAAATAGAGAAGCATCCAGCCATTATTGGTCATTAATGGAGGGAGCGCGGTTTTCGGTGACATCTTTGCAACATCAGCTTGAATCACTGTAGGGATTCTATCCAGTGTTCGCCAACCTAAATCACTATCTTTATTCACCTCTTCAGGGATGTCAGGGAATTTTTTAAATAAAGCTTGGAAGTCTTGGATACTATCCATCTGTTGGGTGATTTCAACTAAATTTTTCGGTACATTATTAGCATCAACATCATCACTCAAAACAATAAAACGGAAGAGGTTGTATTCGGTTTTGATTTTGTCATTACCGGAATCTCTACTATTCACCAATTGAATTAGATGAAAACCGCTTGGGCTTTGAATAATATCGCTCACTTCTCCACGTTTTAAATTGGCTAAAGCACTGGTAAAGAAACTCGGCACCTGCTGCTCACTTAACCATCCTAAATCACCACCCAGTAAGGCTTTAGAACCGTCGGAATATTTAACGGCAAGGCGCGAGAAAACTTCTCCTGCCTCAGCACGTTGTTTAATGTTTTTGATTTTCTGTAAAGCCGTTTCACGTTGCTTTGGGGTGGATGACTCTGGTAGAGAAATCAAAATATGAGATAAACGGTATTCCTTTTTTGATTTTTCCAACGCATCACGTTTTAGATAATTCTCAATTTCACTCTCAGTAACAAATGCTTGGCTAATAATCTCTTTTTCACGCAGTTTTTGAATCACAATTTGCTGTTTGATTTGTGCTCTTAAATTTAAAAAGCCATTTGGGCTTTGCAGGTTAAGACGGTTACGCAGTTCAAACATGGAAATTTTATTTTCATCTGCAATCTTTTGCAGCTGAGCGTTAATTTCCTCATCGTTGGCTTGAATGCCAAGTTGCGCAGCTCGTTGCAACTGCAGTTTTTCCAAAATCATATTGTCGAGTACTTTTCGAGCTAATGCATCTGCATCCGTGACCGGAATATTCTGCGCGGCCATGGTATTGGCTTGTTCATAGACCTTGGCGGCCAGCTCACTTTTAAGAATGATCTCTTCATTGACCACAGCGATGACTTTATCTAGCATCTGTTCTTGCGCGAACACACTGTTGGCCTGCACTAATGAAAGGCTTGCAAGTAAAGTAAAAAGGGTTGAACGGATAAATTTATTCATGCTTTAGTCTCTAAAAATCGAGTTTATCAGTGAGTTCATTTTTAAAGCGCGAGCTGGATGTGCTCAGGCCTTTAAGTTCGAACTGAATTTGAATGCCATCATTATACAAGCCATTTTCCAGTTGTGTTCTTTCTGCAACAATTTCTGCTGCCCAACAACAGCTTTCGTGGCGCAACCCTAACTGAGTCTCATAGAACTGGTCGCTAGCTAAGTTATAGCTACTGTAAAGTCCGAGGTTCCAAGTTGCAGATAAACGACTGTATGCCCCAATCGACAGTGCATCGGTTTGTTCATCAAGTTGGTTATTAAAACGGGTATGGTTGAGCAAGAATAAGTGCTGTGGGTTTTCCCATTTAATGCGGCTGTTGGCATTGGTGAGGCTACCATTATCAGGGTCATATTGTAGGGTAGAAGAGAGGTACCACTGATTAAAGTCTGCTCCCAGCTTCACAAACCGGTCCGAGTGTGAGTCACTATCGGTAATATTGCTGTTTAAACCGACTCTGCGGTCTTCAAAATAGCTTATTTGCCCAATTGCGGTTTCTAGAATGGACTTACCATTAAGATCAATAATTCGACTGCTTAACGCCATAGAGAGTTGGTTGGTATCACCAATTCGATCCATGCCGCTAAAACGGTTTAGCGCAAACAGGTTGCTGAAATCCAAGCTACGATAATCGGTATCGAACAGAGCAAACTCAGACTGATCAACATAAGGCGTGCGTTGATATTGAATTTTAGGTTCTAAGGTTTGGGTAAATTGTCGACCTTGCCAATTCAATTGACGCTCAAAATCAACTCCGGCAGTTATGGCAAGTTGCGGTACAAAACGCGAAAGGTTGGTTTTATCAGCGGCATTAAACTCATTATCGACCATTTGATATTCGGTAAAGTTACCTGCCAGCGTTGTGGTGAGGTGACTATAGTGATTGCCTAATCGATAAGTTAGTTTTGGCTGCAAATGCAGGCGCTGGCCTTCTGGGCGTTGGTGCTCACTCACTGGAACATAGAAGTCGGCATAATGGGTGAAGAGATCAAATTCGAGTTGAGAGTTTACACCGCCCATAGTTGGTTTTAGGTTGTTCGCCAAGCTAATTGGAGTGTAATAAGTAAGCCCAAGTTCTGGACGCTTCTCATAGTTATCAGCAAAATTCTGTAAACGCATATAGCTTAGAATTTGGGCAAACCCATGCAGATTACCTTGTTGATAGTCCACGCGAACATTGCGTTGCTGGTAAGTTGCGTTTTTGAGAGATTTTTCTAGTGGAATGTCTTTAAAGAACACTTCATCAGAGACTTCTTGCCAGTTTATGGCACTAGTCCAGCCTTGCCCCCAATCTTGCTTGGCTTTGATTTTAGCACGCCAGCGTTGACTGTCTTTATCACCATAAAGTAGCTCGCCATCTTCATCTGCACTAACTAAGCCATCTTGCGCCACCTGAAGATCATTAATCGCAGACAGGGTAATTTCCGCCTGATGCACCACACTGCGGGTTGGGCTGAGTTGGTGTTTATTGAGGTAACGAAATTCATTTTCAAAACCAAGCCCGCGATGGGTCATTGCCAGCGCGGTTAAGGTGTCGTCCATATTGGGGGCGATATTGAAATAGTAGGGCAGTTTTACATATTCTTCGGCATCTTTACGGGTGATTGATTTGTAGCTACCAAATTCTGGAAACAACAGACCTGTGGCACGGTCATCTAAAGGGTAATCAAAGTAGGGAGTGTAAAAAACCGGTACCTCTTTAATGTATAAGGTGGTGTTTTTGCCGATCACTCTTCGAGTATTGTTATCGATGGTTAAATTATCAAAACTCAAGTGCCAATCGGTATTGCCATCTTTTTGCGTTTTACAAGTGGTAATCATGGAGTCTTGCAGGTTTACCTGGTTTTCATTTTCGTCTAGGGTGATCTGTTTGGCTGCTCCATGGGTGCGGCTTGGCAAGAGCTGA
>JAASTL010000229.1 GCA_021767305.1 Piscirickettsiaceae bacterium
ACGATTCACTACCGTTTGACCTTCTGCGACCAAGCCCGCCAAAATCAAACTGGCCGAGGCACGTAAATCAGTTGCCATCACAGGGGCACCGGTTAGTTTATCTACACCTTTGATAAAAGCGGTATTGCCCTCAACACGGATGTCCGCCCCCATTCGTACCAGCTCAGAGACGTGCATAAAACGATTTTCAAAAATCGTCTCTTCGATTTTAGACTCACCTTGAGCTAAGGCATTCATCACTAAAAATTGAGCCTGCATATCCGTTGGAAATAATGGGTATGGATCCGTAACAATATCCACAGGTTTTAGCTCACGGCCACGCATATCAAGCGTAATGCTATTGGCTGAAGTTGTGATTTCGGCACCAGCTTCTTTGAATTTATCCAGCACGGCAGTCAAATGGGCTGGATTCGCCTTATTCACTGTTACCTTACTCTGCGTGACTGCCGCCGCGGCAAGGTAAGTTCCAGCTTCAATACGGTCAGGAATCACTTCATATTCCACACCACGCAGCCTTTCTACACCCTCAACCACTAGGGTATCAGTACCAATACCACTAATTTTGGCGCCCATTTTAACAAGAAACGCTGCTAAATCAGTCACTTCTGGTTCACGTGCGGAATTGCGCAGTGTGGTAACACCATCTGCCAATACCGCAGCCATCAGCAGGTTTTCTGTACCCGTAACGGTAACTGGCTCCATAGTAATGTCTGCCCCTTTAAGACGGCCATCAACCTTGGCAATAATATAGCCTTGCTCTACCTCGATTTGAGCACCCATCTGCTCCATACCACTAATGTGAATATTGACTGGGCGAGAACCGATGGCACAACCACCAGGCAAGGAAACTCTCGCTTCACCAAAACGTGATAATAGCGGTCCTAACACCAAAATCGAGGCGCGCATGGTTTTAACCAACTCATAAGGTGCTTCTTTAGAGGTCACGTTTGAAGCATCAATTTCAATCTTTAAATCTTCATCAAATAGAACTTCAACACCCATGGAACCCAGTAATTGAATGGTGGTGGTGACATCCATCAAGTGTGGAACATTGGATAACTTAGAAGGTGTTTCTGCCAGCAAGCTTCCCATTAAGATAGGCAAAGCCGCGTTTTTTGCACCGGAGATATCTACCGAACCCGATAGCTCTCCTTGATTATCAATAACAAGTTTATCCATAAAAATATTCTGTATTCGCTGAAGAAATTTAAAGAGGTTACTGCAGTAAAGTTAGCGGCTATCAATCAACTTTAGTTTTGATTGAAAGCGCATGTAACTCACCACTTTCGATATGACTTTTGAATATCTCATTAACCATTCTGTGGCGCTGCAGCGGGGTTTTTCCTTCAAAGCTTGGGCTGGTCACAATAACAGTAAAACTGCAATCGGCACCGCTTGTTTCTACCTGACTATCAGGGATAACATCTTGAATCATTTTGCGAATGGTTTCCGGTGACATGCTCTTACTCCAAAAAATTATTGGCGTATTTTAACGCCTTTATGCAATAAAATCAGATTTATCGCAGTGATCGCAATGACAAACACACTGGTGACAAATAAACTCAGGTAAACCGACACATCCGATTGCGCATAAAAACCGTAGCGGAAGCCATCCACCATGTAGAAAAATGGATTGAAATGAGAGGCTTGTTGCCAAAAATCTGGCAGTGCATGAATTGAGTAAAACACTCCACTTAAAAAGGTCAACGGCATAATCACAAAGTTTTGAAATGCGGCTAGATGATCGTATTTATCAGAGATAATACCTGCCAACATACCTAAGCCACCCATCATGGCTGCACTTAAAACCGCAAACAGTAAAATCCAACCTGGCTGCTGCCAGCTCAAATCAAACCAGATCATACCGACTAATAAAATCCCAATGCCCACGGCAACGCCACGTAAAATGGAGGCCGCAACAAAAGCCAGATAAAATTCAAATGGTGAGATGGGACTCAATAGCACAAAGGTCAAATTACCATGCATTTTTGATTGAATCAGACTCGACGAGGTATTGGCAAAGGCGTTTTGTAATAATGCCATCATCACCAAACCAGGTATTAAGAACTGGCTATAAGTTAACCCCGTATAGGTTTCTATTTGCGAATCAATGACTTGGCCAAACACCAATAAATAAAGCAAGGTAGAGACAATCGGCGCAAAAATGGTTTGCACCACAACCGAATAAAAACGGCGTACTTCTTTAATGAAAAGCGCCCAACAACCAGCGAAGTTAAACATTACTTTTGTCCCTCCGCAGTCAAATCCAAAAACACCTCTTCCAAAGTCGCATCACGACTACTGACATCCGTCACATCCAAACCGGACTGCTGCATCCAACCCATCGCTTCTGTCATAGAACTATTTTTATCAACCTGAAAAATCAACCCAGAAGGCTCTCTTTCAACTAAGCAGTTTTGTAGAGGTGCAATTAATTCTGCCTTTGGATTAGTCACTTTCACACGAATATAACGATATGGATGCTTACTCAAAAGAGCTTGAGTTGAATCGATAGCACGCACTTCTCCTTTTTGCATAATCGCGACTTTTTCACACAGCGCTTCTGCCTCTTCAAGGTAATGAGTGGTCAAAATAATCGTGTGACCTTGCTGGTGTAGTTCTTTGGTGAAATCCCATAATGTTCTGCGTAAATCAACATCTACACCCGCAGTCGGTTCATCCAATACCAACACTTTTGGTTTGTGTACCAAAGCCATGGCAATCAATACTCGGCGCTTCATACCACCAGAAAGTTGATTGGTATTGGAGTTAGCTTTGTCCGCCAACGCCAATCTTTCTAGCAATTCATTTATCCAGCGTTTTTGCTCTGGACCTTTAATTCCAAAATATCCCGATTGCAGCTCGAGCAATTCTTTAATGGTAAAAAATGGGTCTGCAATTAATTCCTGTGGCACCAAACCAAGCGCACGACGGGTTTGTCTATAATCTTGTACCACATCATAACCATGCACCCTGATAGCACCTGAATTGGGTACCACCAAGCCTGACATGGAATTGATGAGAGTGGACTTTCCAGCCCCATTTGGACCAAGCAAACCAAAAAAAGCGCCTTCTTCAACTGAAAAAGAAATACCTTTTAACGCTTGAACTTCAAAGTATTGTTTAACAACCTTGTCAAACT
>JAASTL010000230.1 GCA_021767305.1 Piscirickettsiaceae bacterium
AATGCACCAATGTTCACAAAAATTGATCTATATGATAAGTCCCGATCCGCAAGCATTGGGTAGTCAGAAAAAAATTGCTCAATGATTGGATTGGATTCAATTCTATTTAAAGCCAAGCCTTCAATGTCGCTATTGCTAGCATCAGTTTCCAAATCAGTCACCACGTAAAATTGAGATGAAGCTGGGTTGCTTAGCGTTGGGTTGTTGTCATCAGAGCTAGAACTAGAACCAGAACTAGAGCCACCACACCCTGTTAATGCCAGTGCCGATATTACCGCTGTTGCGATTAACGATTTTTTAAAAGTCATTTTCATAATAATTTGTCCGTATTGATTAAGGGTAAATTTCCTTTCAACACGAACTTTAGCGGTAATTTTTAGTTAAGGGTATAGGGGAGAGAGGCTAGTGGTGATGAGTTGACGCATCACTTAGTTGGCTGTTTTTAATCAAACTAAGTGATGAAAATCTGTGGTTAATCCAAAAGTTATGCATGTGCAAAAAAATCAAAAACTAGACTGCATTGAAAAGGCCAGAACATGTACGTCTCGGCTGTAAGAACCTGTTAAAAAGCTATTCTGCGCTTTTATCTTGTCATAGTCAGCAAAGTTATAGGCAGCGCCAATAGTAAAATTAGGGGTTAATTGGTAATTTAAACCTAGGCCATAGGTGGTCATTTTGCTATCCAGCCAATCGAAATTAAGCGTTTTTTCGGGTACGGCGGTGCCTAGATCTTGGGATAAACCGAGCATTAAAGTGGTTTTACTGTTTAAGTGATGAGAAACCCCTAAGTGGATTGTGTCTGTATCTCGCCAGTCTTTCAGGGCTTCCGCTTGAAAGAGTGCACCAAGCCCTGTGAGTTGTCTTTCTAGTTGGAGTTGCGAACTTTTAAGGTCACTCCAATAAAGACGACTAAATGTAAATTCAAGCACGGTATTGTCAAACTCATAGGCACTAGAGAGTCTTAAAGAGGCTGGGTTTAAAATATTTAACTTAACCTTTCCATCATAGTTATCTATGCCATCTTCAATTTGCGCTTTGCCAGTGAGTTTGGTTTTGGTGGCTGAACGATAATGTGCGGAGAAATTGAGTTTATCTGAGAGACGATAACTTAAGGCGATATTTTGGCTAAGCGCCGTGCCTTTGGTATTAAGTTCTAAATTTGTATCAGTACCAAACAAGTTACCTTGCGCCTCTTGTTTGAGCATAGAGTAAGTCAATTGAATACCTACACCGAGCGCCCACTGATCATTAATTTGATAACTGATAACCGGGTTTATAAAAACACTGGCTGCCGTGGCTTTACCAATTAACAGTGCTTGAGGTTGGTTTTTCCAATTACTGCTGACGCCTTGATAGGTGGTAGAAATACCCCAACGCCAATTTTGGTATTGTGGCGAAACATAAAACCCATAAGGCATAAGTGCATTGATGGGTTCTTGGCTACCCGTTGCATCGGTATTAGGTGAAGGTAGATTAATACTTCCAGTAAAGTCTTGCCTCTCTTGGTGAGCTAAGATGCCATCAAACTGAATAAGGGAATTTTTATTGTCAATCCAGACTAAGTTGGCAGGGTTGTAATAAGCGGCATCTGCGCTTTTGGCTTGGCTTTGATAAGCGCCAGCTAGAGCAAAAGAGTGGCTTGAATGATTAAAGGCATAATAGCCATTGGCAAAAATGGTTGGTGATATGAGTAGGGTTAATAGCAAAGCGCTAAATTGTTTTTTCATCTTGTTGTTATTTTAGTACTACAGTTGGGTGTATTAATAATTAGTCGGCTAACTATCTTGGTGGTAAATTCATGAGAGATTGTAGCACTTTATTAAGTAAGTTTAATTAGTCTAATGAGCGCTTTAAAGAGATGCTTTCAATTTTTATAGATGAGTTGAATCAAATGGTGGGAGAGTTCTAAGGCTTGTTTAGTGAAATTATTCAACCAGCAAGCATTTACTGGTTGAAGTCGGCTCATTTGCTGATTAAAGGTTTTTACAGCTCATGTATTGACCGTAAGGTGGGTTGCGTAACATGGTTTTAGAGTAGACCATGTCGTTGTAGTTGCGACCATCGTAGTCCTGACGGATTTGAAACCCTAACAACATGCATTTGCCATTTTTATTTTTTTGCGTAAAAGCAACATTTGCGTAGCGATAAAGTGGGATTCCCGTAATGGCGTGTTTTTTAAATGACCATCCGTTTGAAACAACATGGGCTTTGCCTGCTGTTTGACCATCTTGTTCGGCAATACGCTTGGCGAGTTTAATAGATTGCTTAGCAACACTCCCATTATGCAGTTTACCTTTAGCAGGTATCTTTACACCAGCTAATTCCTGAGCATTAACCTTGTCAAAATGCGCTTTTAACACCGCCTCTTGTTTCTTAGGATCTTTCATTACCATTTCTATTGAGGTGGTTTCGTAATTAGGAATGTCGGATTTTTGCATGGCAAATGTGGTCGGGTAGGCAACCTCCATAAACCGTGGAGCTTTGCTCTCATCGACATGGCTTGGATCACCCATATACATAATTAAAGTCCCATCTGGCCTCTCGGCTATGCGTGTTAGCAAGGTATTTTGTTGCACGGTCATCGCCTGGTCTCTGTGGATGGGGTGCAATGTCATATAACTTCCAGAAATCATGGTGTAAAAGGTGTTTTTACTATCCACTAATTGATTGACGTTTTTGTCCTCTGCAAACTCTAGCCAAGGTTTATCAGGTTTATTGAAAGGGTGGATGGTAATGCGCTTGTTACCATTAATGTTGGTTCTTTTAACCATAATGTGGTCAATAGGTTGAGCATCACGATAGGTTGGTAATCCTATCGTTTGAACCAAATACATTTCGGTTTCTGACTTGGCGTTGGCAAGTTGCAATGTGCTGGCTAGCAGAAGGCTAGTGAGGGTAAAGAGGCTTAGCAGTGATTTCATAATGTTACCTGTAGATAAATAGATTTGTTTTATTGCGTTTGTTGATTGATTAGTTGATTGTTTTGCTTGGTGCAGTTCAGATCAATCAAAAAAAATAAAAACGCAATAACAGGCTCATAAAATGAACTTTCTAAGTATAAATGTCTATAGGGGGGTTGGGCTATTTTGTGACTTTAGTTAAAGACAATTTTAGTTAAAGATAATGTTAGTTTTTAATC
>JAASTL010000231.1 GCA_021767305.1 Piscirickettsiaceae bacterium
ACCCACCGCGCTCATTGATAATTTAACTCGTCCTTGCTTATCGATATCGATCAGCTTAACTTGAATTTCCTGACCTTCTTTTAGGTAGTCACCAACGTTTTCAACACGCTCTTCAGCAATTTGAGAAACATGCACCAAGCCTTCTCTGCCCGGCATATAAGCAACGAAAGCACCGAAGTCTACAATCTTCTTCACAACCGCATCATAAATTTTACCAATTTCCGGTTCTGCGGTAATTTCTGCTATACGAGCTTTGGCCGCATCCGCAGACTCTTCATCCACCGCTGCGATTTTGACGTTACCATCATCATCAATTTCAATAGTACAGCCAGTCTCTTCCGTTAAGGCACGGATTGTTGACCCACCTTTACCAATAATCTCACGAACTTTTTCAGGCTTAACTTTAACCGTGAAGAAACGCGGAGCAGTTTCACCCACAGATTCATTTGAAGAAGAGATCGCTTTGGACATTTCGCCTAGAATATGTAGGCGACCTTCTTTAGCCTGATCTAATGCAATTTGCATAATTTCTTCAGTAATACCATTGATTTTGATATCCATCTGCAATGCAGTAATACCTTGGTCAGTACCGGCTACTTTAAAGTCCATATCACCTAGGTGGTCTTCATCACCTAAAATATCTGAAAGTACCGCAAAACCACTCTCTTCTTTAATTAGCCCCATGGCAATACCTGCAATCGGCGTATCAATCGGAACACCCGCGTGCATTAATGACATAGAGGTACCACAAACCGATGCCATTGAAGATGAACCATTTGATTCGGTGATTTCAGAGACCACACGAATGGTATATGGGAACTCCTCTTCTGTTGGCAATAATGCAGCCACACCACGGCGAGCCAGCATACCGTGACCAATCTCACGACGACCTGGGCTACCGGTACGACCACACTCACCTACTGAGAATGGAGGGAAGTTATAGTGCAACATAAAGCGGTCAGAATAAGAACCGGTCAATTCATCAACCAATTTAGCGTCTTTTTCCGTACCTAGCGTAGTCACAACCAAAGCCTGAGTTTCACCACGAGTAAACAGAGCGGAACCATGTACCTGAGGTAGCACGCCTACCTGACAATCAATTTGACGTACTGTTTTGGTATCACGACCATCAATACGTGGTTCACCCGCAATAATACGACCACGTACGATATCTTTTTGCAGCTTACCGAACATGCCTTCAATTTCACCTGCCTCAAAACCGTTTTCATTGATTTCAGAAACAACCAGCTCAGCCATTGCTTTGTGTTTAGCTGCATCTAATGCTGCGTAACGATCCATTTTGTCAGCGATAGAATAAGCCGCTTCTACATCAGCGCGAATCAAACCAAATACCGCATCCTTAAGCTCGGTGTTTTCTGCTGGCGCTTGCCAATCCCAAGTTGGTTTACCTGCTTCTGCAGCAAACTCTTCAATTGCCGTAATCGCGGCTTGCATCTGCTGGTGACCAAACATAACCGCACCTAACATTACGTCTTCAGGCAGTTCAGCCGCCTCTGACTCAACCATCAATACCGCGTCTTTAGTACCCGCAACACTTAACTCAAGTTCTGAAGTTTCCAGTGCTTCTGGGCTTGGGTTAAGAATATATTCATCATTTTCATAACCTACAATTGCGGCACCAATTGGGCCGTTAAAAGGAATGCCAGAGATCGCTAAAGCTGCAGAGGTACCAAGCATCGCTGGCACTTCCGTACCCACTTCTGGGTCTAGTGCCACTACGGTTGCGATAATTTGCACTTCATTTAAGAAACCTTTAGGAAACAGTGGACGGATTGGACGGTCAATCAAACGTGAAGTCAGTGTTTCATTTTCTGAAGGACGTCCCTCACGCTTTAAAAAACCACCTGGAATTCGACCGGCGGCATAAGCTTTTTCTTGATAATTAACAGTCAAAGGAAAGAAATCTTGTCCTTCTTTTGCCGTTTTAGCGGCAACTGCTGTGACTAGTACGCGAGTGTCGCCCATTCCGATTAAAACCGCACCGTCTGCTTGACGTGCAATTTCACCGGTTTCTAGAGTGACAGTATGATTACCATATTGGAAGCTTTTAACATGCTTAGCCATTTTGATTCCTTTTCAATTCGATTCTTTAGGAGTTTCTTGAAAATTCGCGTTTGACTGAAACCTGAATCCCTAATACAAGCAATTTAAAAGCTTGCATTAGGGATTCAGGCTATCGGTTTACAGCCAACTAAAAATCGCAAATTTTTGCCATTCTACTACTACCCTTAATAGCTGGGAACCGTAAAATAAAAAAAAGTCGTTTTTTTGTTATTCCGCATCAAAAAGCACAAATTCCAGGCATAAAAAAACCCCGCCTAGGCGAGGTTTTTCTGGCTGAGTCTGGTAAGTGATTACTTACGAAGACCAAGACGCTTGATAAGGTCAAGGTAACGCTGACCATCTTTCTTGTGAAGATAGTCAAGTAGCTTACGACGACGGCTAACAAGACGTAATAGACCAACACGTGAGTGGTTGTCTTGCTTGTGAGACTTGAAGTGCTCAGTAAGGTGGTTAATACGACCAGTTAATAGAGCAACTTGAACTTCTGGTGAACCAGTATCACCTTCTTTAGTCGCGTATTCAGCTACGATTTTAGCTTTAGCTTCAGCATCAAACATAATGTTTTCTCCAATAGGATCGGTCATTAAAAAAGTCCATACCCACGACCGATGATAGATACAGATGCGCGTATATTACTGGTTTTTATTGTAAATACAAGTATTTAAAAGAAATTAGTGGAAGCTAAATTATTATAAACTTCAAATTAAGTAAAAATTGAGAAGCATTTCACACTTATTTACTCTGCCTTGATTCCCATTTAAGGCTTCTCCTTACTTTATTCTCGTCTCTCCGCTCCGCTTCAGCCGAGTTCTTCGTTTGCTTGTCCAATAAAGTAAGCAAACGAAGAACTTGGCTGAAGAGACAAGAAACAAAGGCATCCCGCTCAATAAATTGGCAAGCTCTAAATTTGTTCACTGAAATTTGTGAACTCGCGAAGCTCAAACGTAGAACTTGGCTGGAGCGCAGCGGAGAGACAAGAAACAGCACAAATTTTTTAGCGTTCACTTCATTAAGAGCTTTGCACAATTTCTTTCAAGGGGAATTAGGT
>JAASTL010000232.1 GCA_021767305.1 Piscirickettsiaceae bacterium
ATAGTGGTTCTTTGTCTTCTTGGTTGTCTTTGTTATAGGCTAAAGGTTGAGATTTCATCAGCGTCAACAGGCTCATTAGGTGACCATAAACACGCCCCGTTTTACCACGCACTAACTCAGGTACATCTGGGTTTTTCTTTTGCGGCATAATAGAAGAACCTGTACAAAAACGATCAGGTAGGTCAATAAATTGGAACTGTGCGGATGACCAAAGTACCAGCTCTTCTGAGAAACGTGATAGGTGCATTAGTAAAGTCGCTGCAAAGTGGGTGAACTCTATGGCAAAATCACGATCAGAAACGCCATCCAATGAGTTTTCGGAGATACGTTCAAATCCAAGCAGTTCAGCGGTCAGTTCACGCTGAATCGGGTAGGTGGTTCCCGCCAGTGCTGCAGAACCTAAAGGCATGGTATTAACGCGTTTACGACAATCCTGAAGACGCTCTACGTCACGCTTAATCATCTCAAACCAAGCTAACATATGGTGACCAAAGGTCACAGGTTGGGCCGTTTGTAGGTGAGTAAAGCCAGGCATAATGGTATCGGCTTCGCGCTCTGCCAGCATAACCAAACCTTCTTGCAGACGTTTTAGTTCTGGCAAAATGGCATCGATTTCATCACGAATATACAAACGAATATCGGTGGCAACCTGATCATTCCGTGAACGCCCAGTGTGTAGCTTTTTACCGGTAATACCAATTAAGTTAGTGAGTCGCGCTTCGATATTCATATGAATATCTTCTTGCTTAATTGACCATTCAAACTCACCCGCTTCAATTTCTTGTTGCACTTGAGTCAGGCCATTAATGATATCTGCTAACTCTGCTTCATTAAGAATTCCAACCTTAGTTAACATTTTGGCGTGCGCAATCGAACCTTGGATGTCTTGTTTATACATGCGTTTATCAAACTGGATGGAAGCGGTAAAGGCTTCGACAAAAGCATCGGTTGATTCACTAAAGCGTGCGCTGGAAAGTTTTTCTTGGTTGTGTTGATTACTCATAAAATCTCTGTGTCGGTTGATTTTGAAACTTGCTACTTGAGAGTTTTGCACTAGTGGGGTGTATTCACCTTGTGTAAAACTCTCTAATTAATTTTGGATTGCAAAGCCTGTTGTTCAAGCAGTTCTGGTGTTGCTGGAATGCGTTTGTCCAAACCCATATTCTGGTAGGCAATATTCAGGTTCTTATGCAGTACGCCACTGAACATGGTGATTTCAGGAATGCCTACGATTCTTGGCGCAACTTCTTTTCCATTACCATCCAAAAACAGCACGGTTGGGGTTAAATCTGCGTTTAATTGGTAAGCCCATTTTGATTTTTTAATCGGTTTACCTGAAAAGTCTGGAATCAAAGCACTTTCATCTACACCTACATGGCGCATCAATACGACCTTTTCTTCATATAGACCGCTCAGCATCATCGGCTCAAATACATTCTCAGTGAGCACATGGCAATATTCACACCACTCAGCACCAAACATAAGCAAAATAGGTAGCTCTAACTGTTTAGATTGCTCACCTAAAGTTTGCAGGTTTTGTAGCTCTTTAAAAGAACCATCAGGCTTTGCCTGTGTTTGCGAAAAAATCACCGATACGCTTAAAAACAGTGCGATTAAAATGCCAAAATTTCGCATAAAAGCCTTCCTTTTGCTTCTGCAACGAGTCGTTAAGGGCATTTGAAAATTTAGCGGTTGCAAAAATGAAATTGCTAAATTAGTTTAAAGTTCGTTAATTGTTTTCAGTTAATAGCTCTACCAAAGACTAAAACCCTCTGCAATCGCCTATTTTAACTAAAACTCAGGCGGTTTTTTCAGTAAAATGGGGCAAATGTTAAACATTGAAGCTATTGAATTAAAGACAAATTTTTAGCTAAGAACCGGTGTAAAAGGGTCGGGTTAAAAATTAAAACGGATTGGAAATGAAAAAAACCTTAAGAATCGCAACACGTAAAAGTCCTCTTGCAATGTGGCAAGCCGAATTTGTAAAAGCAGAACTAGAAAAAGCCCACCCCGGTCTAGAAGTGATTTTGTTACCTATGTCGACTAAAGGAGACAAGATCTTAGACGTGCCTTTAGCAAAAATCGGTGGTAAAGGGCTCTTTACCAAAGAACTCGAAGATCGCATGATGGATGGTGATGCAGATATTGCGGTGCACTCTATGAAAGACGTGCCAATGGTGTTGCCTGAAGGTTTTGCGTTGGGTGCGATTCTTGAGCGCCATTCTCCAACCGATGCTTTTGTATCGAACAATCATGAAACATTTGAATCCCTACCAGAAGGGGCCATCTTGGGAACCTCAAGCCTGCGCCGTAAAGCACAGTTGATGGCGATGCGTCCAGATTTGGATGTGCGTGATCTGCGCGGTAATGTGGGCACCCGCTTAGGTAAACTGGATGCTGGCGAATATGACGCTATCGTGCTGGCTACGTCAGGCCTACAGAGATTAGAATTGGATGAACGAATTCGTCACGAGATTGCCCCCGAGACCTGTTTACCCGCGGTGACTCAAGGCACTTTAGGCATTGAATATTTTGCCAAAGATGATGAGACGCTTGAGATCATTAAAGTGTTAAATCACGCGCCTACCGAAACCAGAACGAAAGCTGAGCGAGCTATGAATCATCGATTAGAAGGTGGGTGTCAGGTGCCTATTGGTGTTTATGCTCAGTTAATGGATGAAGGCCAGATGTTAGTGCGCGGTTTAGTCGGTTCCCTTGATGGCTCAACTATCTTAAAAGCTCATCGTGTTGGTCGCGCAGTCGATGCTGAGAAATTAGGCGTTGCGGTGGCCGAAGAACTTCTTGCTATGGGTGCAAAGGAGATTCTTGATGAAGTTTACGCCAAAGATATAGAGACTAAAGGGTAAATAACGTCTTGCGTTTGCAATCCGGTATATCTGTACGATGACATTTACCCTGCTCAATACCCGACCCATAAATCAGGCGCAAGCCTTAGCTAATATGGTGACTGAAGAGGGTGGTATCAGCTTAAGCTGCCCGACCTTAGAGATTGAATTTCTAACCGATGCAGGGTCAAGTTTAATTGCACAAACAGATTTTGATGTCATCATCTTTACCAGTGTAAATGCCATTAAGGGCTTTCTACAGCAGACAGCATTTGTTGGTGAGA
>JAASTL010000233.1 GCA_021767305.1 Piscirickettsiaceae bacterium
GGGCCATCCCCGACGATGAGTTTAGTGCCAGGCAAATCCAAGTCTAAAAATGCTTCGATATTCTTTTCCGGCGCCACACGCCCGACATAGAGCATGATAGGTCTTGCATAAGCTAACTCTTTTTTACGTGCTGGATTAAAGACTTGCTCATCCACGCCGCGCGTCATCATCACCAAATTCTTAAATTCGGCTTGCTGTAAGAGCTGTTGCATCGATTGGCTGGGTACAAAGGTTCTACTGGCCGCACTATGAAAACGTTTAAGAATGGCGTAACTCAGTTTAAGTGGAATCGGCCAGCGGGCTCTGACGTATTCTGGATATTGAGTGTGGTAACTGCTGGTGAAAGGCCAATCGTTTTTGAGCGCAAATCTTCGTGCCTTCCAACCAAGTGTGCCCTCAGTAGCAATATGCAGGGCATCCGGTTTGAAGTCACGAATGCGTTGGTGTAGATCGGCAGTTTTAACCGCTAAACGAATCTCTGGGTAACTCGGTAGAGGCACGTTGGGGTAATCATTGGGTTGAATCACATCTACGGCAATGCCTATCTCAGTCAAATGCTTAACTAAGGTGCTTAAGGTGGTGACCACGCCATTGACCTGTGGATGCCAAGCATCAGTCACTAAGGTTAGACGTTTAATTTTGCAACTATTCACTAAATTTTCAGATGTTGAAATTTGATTAGATTTGTTCATGTTAAACAATTTAACTTGGTTTTATTAAAACAACATTATCACAATGTGACAATCGTACCCTTCTAGCTTCATTTAAGCGTCACATCTTTGTCAAAAACCCTTTTTAGAATTTGTTTAAAAAAGAGTTTAAGTATTATAAAAGTGAGCTTGAAGATGCCGCAGCCTACTACTGAGATAAAAGTAGAAATGAATGAAGATGTCTTCCCTGACTGGATGGCAAATATTGAAGATGATGATTTGATTGTCGCTGAAAACGACCACGAGAAAAAACGTTACAAAACCATTTTTATTTCCGATACGCATTTAGGTTCTAAAGGTGCTAAGACAGAGTTTTTGGCGGAGTTTCTTAAATATAACCAGTGCGAAAAACTCTATTTGGTGGGCGATATTATTGATGGTTGGCGTTTAAAAAAACGTATGTTCTGGCCCCAGTCCCACACCAATGTCATCCGCCGCATACTGACCCTGTCTAAACGGGGTACGGATGTTATCTATGTGACCGGAAATCATGATGATTTTCTGCGCCGTTATTCGGGGCTGAATTTCGGCAATATTCAGCTGTGTGATGAGGCCGTCTTTGAAAACCAAGGTAAACGCTATTTGGTGATTCATGGCGATAAATACGATAGTGTGATTCAAACTCAAAAATGGCTCGCTTTTATTGGTGATTGGGGTTATGAGACATTGGTGGTGTTAAACCGTCATTTCAATCGCTTGCGGCATAAAATGGGCATGGGCTATTGGTCACTCTCTTCTTATGTAAAGCAGCGTGTAAAAAAAGCGGTTTCGTTTATATCCGCTTATGAAAAAGCAGTAATTGAGGATTGTCGTGAACAAGGACATGATGGCGTGATTTGCGGGCATATTCATCACCCGGAAATGCGCGAATTAGAAGGTATTGAGTATATTAATTGCGGTGACTGGGTAGAATCTTGTACTGCGATTGTCGAGACTTTAGATGGCGAACTAAAGCTGCTTCATTGGGTTGATATCAATCACCACAATAACCCTTAATAACCTTAACCCAATGTACTTTGGTTTTTAGTTAACTGCCCATAAAGCCGAAATAACAGACTTAAATAAAAGGTTTACATAGCTGACTAGAGTAACAGATTTATAACGGCTGTTATAAGCCCATTACTCAATTGAATATTTAGCGTTGCTATTTTAAAAATGGAGCAACGGACTTAAAGGTTTGGGAAAGCAGATAGGGGGCATTTGCCATGGCATCTGTCTCATCCATAATACCGTTGACGATACTAAAAATAGATTGGAATTCAGGCAGTTCCTCAACTGAACAGAGTAAGCTGCCGCAAATACCAATGGTGGGCACTTGGTATTGATTACCCAGTTCCGCAATTCTTAAAGGCAATTTGCCAAATCTAGTTTGTAGATCAAATCGGCCTTCCCCGGTAAAAATATAATCTGGTTTATGTTCGGCAATGAGTTGTTCTAATCCAAAGGTTTGATTAATTAAATCAAAACCGGGTGAAAGCTTAGCATTGAGAATGCCCATAAAGCCTGCCGCCATGCCGCCAGCGGCACCTGCGCCCGGTACTAAATGAATGTCTTTATTGGCATGTTCTCCGAGTACCTTGGCATAGTTGGTCATGGCATCTTCCAAAATACTGAGTTGCTGTTCGGTACCGCCTTTTTGTGGGCCAAAAATCGCGGTGGCACCTTCTTCGCCCAATAGCGGGTTGGTGACATCACAGGCAATATGCCACTCTATATCCAGTAGATGACTCGGTACTTCTTCAATATGGTGGAGTTGCTTTAAAGCTTGACCACCTAGGTTTATGTCTTGTCCTTTAAAGTTATGCAGTTTTACGCCCAATGCCATCAATGCTCCGGCACCACCATCGTTAGTGGCAGAGCCTCCGACCCCAAGAATAATTTTTTTGGCACCTAAATCAATCGCTTCTTGAATCATCTGCCCAGTGCCATAGGTATGGGTGTTGAGTGGATTCAGTTCCATTTTAGGGATTTTGGTAATACCAGAGGCTTGTGCCATTTCAATAATCGCGGTCTGTTTATCCGGCTGCCAAGCAAAGTAGGCTTTGGTTTTTTTACCTAAAGGCCCAGATACCCATAAAGATCTTGCTTCCGCCGCCCCGGTATCAATAAAGCAATCCACAAAACCTTCGCCACCATCAGACATGGGATAACTCATGACATTGGCATCAGAATAAACCGCTTTAATTTCATGAGTGGCAATGGTGCAAAATTGCGATGCGGTTAAGGAACCTTTGAAGCTATCGGGGGCGAGCAGGATGGTAAGCGGGCTAGAAGTTGGATTGGACATAGGTAACCTTTTGCGATTATTTGTTTTTGCTAATTTTTTATATTTTTATTGTTCAATACAGTCAACAGGCTGTTAACTCTGGCAGTGGGGTCACATCAGATCGGA
>JAASTL010000234.1 GCA_021767305.1 Piscirickettsiaceae bacterium
AGGAGTCGCAGGACGTAATACGCTACCTGATGGTAACGCACCCTGTGAAACCATACGGTCGGTAATTAAATTAGCGTGCTGAAACTCTTCATTTGCCAAGGTAATAAAACCTTCGGCAAAGTTGGTTTCATTTCTAAACTTCGAAAGAGAAGCTTGCGCGAGATAATGCTGACCAGCAGAGAATTCCAAACTCAGTGCTCTACCCAAAAATCCTAAGATCTGTCCATTTGCCATCTGTGTTTGCACTTCTGGCATCTGTGGGTGAGAAGCTGAACCTGGCATTACACTACCTGGTGTTCTCGAAGAATATTGCATTTCTCTCTCCTAATCTTTATTAAAACGAAAGTTAAAATAAAGTCAGTTATTAGCTACGGCTTGCAGCAGAAGCATCACCTGATACTAGAACAGGCTCAACTTCAGAGTGTGGACGTGCAATGATGTGTGCAGCAACAAGACCGTCACCTACACGCTCACATGCGTCAGCACCAGCGCGAACTGCAGCGTTTACCGCACCAGTTTCACCACGAACCATAACAGTTACGTAACCACCACCAACAAACTCACGGCTAGCAAGTGTTACTTCTGCAGCTTTAGTCATTGCATCAGCAGCTTCAATCGCTGGAACAAGACCACGTGTTTCAATCATACCTAGAGCAATACTCATATCAAATCTCCAAAAATATTAAGCGTTAGCCAAAACTGGCTCAACTTCTTTGTGAGGACGAGCGATGATGTGCGCAGCAACAAGACCGTCACCAACACGTTCACAAGCATCCGCACCAGCACGAACTGCAGCGTTTACCGCACCAGTTTCACCACGAACCATAACAGTAACGTAACCGCCACCAACGAATTCACGACTTACTAGACGTACTTCAGCAGCCTTAGTCATTGCATCAGCAGCTTCGATTGCAGGTACTAGACCACGTGTTTCGATCATGCCTAGCGCAATACCGTATTCACTCATAACCTTTCTCCTTAGGGTTAGTAGATTTTTAAATTATTTGTTAGCCGACGTTGAGTAACCAGTAAATCTGTTAATCAGTGTTGACTACATTAAGGCTGGAAGTTATCGATGATACCGCCAACCGTTAAATCCGTTAAATATCGTTTATCACCCGCAGCATCACGTGCTGCTGAGTTTGCGATTGTAAAAACCCAATCGCCTGGTTTACAGCCAATAGGATCCATTGCTGCGCTAATAGAACCCTTTGGACTTTTTAAAACCTTTACTGGTAGGTGACCCATATCATCCAAACGACTGGTCAATACCAAATCTTTTTGAACTTGAAGGATTTCCACTATTCTGCTTCCCACTGGTCAATAATGCCGACAATGGTTAAATCACTCGGATAACCTTTAACACCCGTTGCATCACGAGCTGCAGAACTACCACAACAAAGAACCCAGTCTCCAGGTTTACAACCAATTGGGTCAACTGCGACCATTGGTGTTCCACCTTCTTTCTCACGAACAATTAATAATGGTTTGTGTTCCATCATCGCAATTCGGTTTGTTGAAACTAAGCTTCCATCTACTTTAAAAATTTTCATATATGCCCCATAAATCAGGAATCAATTTGTGTTCTATTCATCCAACTTTTCAGCGGGTCTGAAACCTGTTTTATCTCGAAGTGTTGGCAAAACTTTGAGCAAGCCACATTGAGACAGCTCATTGTAACGGTTGTATACCGCTTGTTCTATTCTTATCGCTTTTTCTTTTGCACGGTCTCTTGAACCGGGCACTCGACCATCATAATCACATCGTATGATGACTGGAATCGGGAGGCCCTTTTTTACATTAAGGGACTTAAATATCTTGATGCCAACATCAATATCTTTGACACCTTCCTCAACCGTATCCAGAAAGCTGTAATAACTTAGGTTACGTAATTGGTTTTCTTCAAACCCGTTACCGATACCTATAAATCTTTCTGCATGACCAATATCGTCATAACAACCTTGCTCGTAATGATTCACATACTCTATTTGTGAAAAATTATTAGCAATCAACCAAGCGATTAAATCTCTTAATTCAGGTCTTGGTAATGAAGTCTTGTCAGCCTTATTACAAAAATCAATTGCATCTTTGATGGCTACCATTGCATCTTCTGGGTTTAGGTTGATGGTGGCTTCATACATGCCACCGGTATCCATAAACCGAGATAAAGATACATTGCCATTTGCATCTGGGATGTGAAACTTTAACGAATCATCATCCGTATTGACGCCAATCAATAAGGTCTCAACACGAGATTCATAACCAAAACGATTTTCAATCGCTTGTTTAAAATCTTGGAGCTTAGCCAATGAGGCTTTCGCTGCTTTATCTTCATCACTACAATGCGCAGCACAACCTTGATGTGTTGGATCTGCTTCAGAATAATGATAAACCGCCATCTTCATATAATGAGTGGGTTCATCCGCTTTATTAGGGATGCCATCTCTAAAACGGCTGTGTTCTGTGAACACCCAATTTCTTACACTTTCACTGATATCAAATAGACCACCAGCGTGTGCTTTTCTTCGAGCTACGCTATAAGGCAACCTTAAAACATAACTTACAAAATGAGATAAGCGACCATCCGCACAGGGAGAAATTCCAACTGCATGAATGCCTGCTTTTTTAAATTGTCTTTCCGCAGCTTCTTTTCTTTGACCGTTTAAAGGGTCTTTAAGAAAGAACACTTCAGACATATGCATAAATTGCTTAAAAACTGTTTTTGCATATAAGGTTTGGAAAGTGTGTTGCGAACCCGCAACCAAATCCAAATCTTTAAAATCATGTCTTATTCCCAATTGAGAATAAAACTGCTCATTAGCCCATTTGGCAAAATCATTTTTGTGAACTTGTTTAAGCACATTTCTAACAACTCTTTCGATATCATCAAATGAGTTTTTAGTTTGCTTTTCATAGTCACGTAATTGCTGATTTTGAAAACCATCAACTAATGAATGGGTACCAAAAGTTTTATTCGACGCTGTATTTACCCTAATTTCAGCACTGTTATTTATTGCTAAATTTGCAGAACTGTTATTTTGGCTTACTAGCTTTGAAGCCGGGGCCAAATTACCC
>JAASTL010000235.1 GCA_021767305.1 Piscirickettsiaceae bacterium
CCGCACCTTGTTCGTGGCGGGTAAGGATAAATTGAATATGACTATCCAAAAACGCATCCATCAGATCAAGGTTTTCTTCTCCCGGAATACCAAATACATATTCCACACCTTCATTCTCTAAACAAGATACAAACACATCGGCTGCTTTCATATTTCCACCTTTGGATATCTGACACAACGCAAAAATCCATAAACTTAACTTGTATTTAAGTTGTACTTAACTTGTTATGGATAATCTTGACATATTTACTAGGTTTTTGTGAGCAAAAGCTTTTAAGCCGATATATATAAGACTTATAAAGATTAATTTGAATGGATTAAAACCCTTTAGTTAGCTAAATTCATACGCGCTGATTCTATGCTTTGCTACAATTTGCAAAGATTAAAACTCTAGTCATAAAGCTGGCTAGAAAAGATTGATTGGATAACTTTTGAAAAGAATTATTAAAGCCACCGCCACCGTGGGTGGTATGACTATGATTTCACGCATTCTAGGGTTTGCGCGAGATGTGATTATCGCCCGCTATTTTGGTGCTTCAATGGGCGCAGATGCATTTTTTGTGGCTTTTAAAATCCCTAACTTTTTCCGCCGCCTGTTTGCCGAGGGAGCCTTTTCACAAGCCTTTGTACCGGTTCTAGCAGAAGCCAAAGAAAAACGTGGGCATGCAGCGGTTAAACATTTGGTTAATGCCATCAGTTTCAGACTCGGTGGCATACTCTTGATATTAACCGCGTTTGGGGTGTTTGGTTCTTCACTGTGGATGATGGTGTTTGCCCCAGGGTTTATGGATGACCCAGAAAAATTTAATCTTGCGGCCGATATGTTGGCGATTACCTTTCCCTACTTATTGCTGATTTCTTTAGTGGCATTTTCTTCCGCCATTATGAACACCTACAACCAATTCGCCGTGCCCGCTTTTACCCCGGTATTTTTGAACTTGGTGCTAATTAGTTTTGCCGTTTGGGTCTCGCCATTGTTGGATATTCCCATTATGGCGCTGGCTTGGGGGGTACTGGTAGCCGGTATTGTGCAGCTGTTATTTCACCTGCCATTTTTATATAAACTGGATTTACTGCCGCATCCATCGCGTAAAACTGATCCAGGTGTGGGCGAAGTTAAGCGTTTAATGCTGCCAGCACTGTTTGGGGTCTCGGTGGCACAAATCAACCTATTAATCGATACTATTTTGGCTTCATTTTTAGTCACGGGTTCGGTTTCATGGTTGTATTACTCAGATCGTTTAATGGAATTTCCATTAGGGGTGTTTGGGGTCGCCTTAGCTACGGTGGTGCTACCAGGTTTATCCAAAAAAGCCGCCAATGAAAACTGGGACGGCTTTAGACAAGATATTGATAGTGCCTTGCGCTTGGTGTTGATTATTGGATTGCCAGCGACTTTAGGTTTGTTGATTTTGGCAGAGCCTCTCATTACCTCGCTGTTTTTCTATGGTGCTTTCACCGCGCATGATGCCAATATGGCGAGTATGAGTTTGATGGCTTACTCTTTTGGTCTGCTCGGTTTTATTCTGGTGAAAATTCTCGCGCCGGCATTTTATGCCCGTAAAGATATGAAAACGCCAGTAAAAGTCGCGGTGGTAGCTTTGGTGACTAATACCGTAATGAACCTCATTTTGATTGGTCCTTTTGCACATGTTGGTCTGGCCGCCGCCACCACCATATCGGCGTTTGTTAACGCTGGTTTGCTTTACTGGTATTTGCAAAAACAAGCTGTTTTTACCCCTTTGGCGGGGTGGAGTCGACTTTGGTTACAAGTGCTGTTTGCTAATGTTCTATTGGTGGCTTTTTTGCTCTGGCTTTCTCCTGCCGTGGAACAGTGGCATGCCTTTGATGTCTGGGAGCGTTTAAGCTGGCTAATGGGCTTGGTGATGGGGTCTATTACCATTTATGCCGTGACCCTTTTTGCTGTTGGCATCAATCCTAAAAGGCTGGTCAAAAAATCCTATTAGAGTTTTTGCCGTTGCCTGCAATGAAATTCCTTTATTTTTAAAAAAGTTATCGCGAATATAAGCCATCCTTAGGCTATAATATTTGCCTTTATTTTTACCTGTAGATAACAAGTAGTTAACCGCTCAATGCAACTGATTCGTGGCCTGCACAATTTACCGATTTACCAAGACCGTTTTAAGGCGGGCTGTGTGTTGACCATTGGCAATTTTGACGGCGTGCATCTTGGTCATCAAAAAGTATTAGATGCGGTGCATGATGAATCACAAACTTTGGGTTTACCAAGTGTAGTGATGATTTTTGAACCACTGCCCATTGAGTTTTTTGCACCCGATAAAGCGCCGGTGCGATTAATGAATTTGCGTGAGAAACTGCAAGCATTTCAGGCCACCGATATCGACTATGTAGTGTGCGTTCGCTTCAATCAACGTTTTGCCAGCTTAAGTTGCCATGAGTTTGTTGATGAGGTTTTGTTAAAAGGCCTGAACACTAAACATCTTGTGGTTGGTGATGACTTTCGTTTTGGTAAAAACCGCCAAGGTGATTTTGCTTTCTTAAAGCAAACCGGCGAGCAACGGGGCTTTAGTGTGGATGATATGCCCACCTTCGGCTTGAGTGCAGAGCGTGTCAGCAGTACTCGGGTTCGTGCCGCATTGGCTGAGCAGGGAATGCAAAATCCAAACTTGGCAGAAGCTAAGCGTTTAATGGGTAAAGCATTTAGGTTTGATGGTCGTGTGATTCACGGTCAAAAGCTGGGTAGAACGATTGGTTTTAGAACTTTGAACCTGAACCCTAAGCGCATTCAAATGCCAGTACAAGGCGTGTTTGCCGTGAGTGTGGATGGTATTGCTGATCAGCCTTGGCCTGGCGTGGCAAATTTAGGCTTGCGCCCAACAGTAGATGGTATAAGACCTTCGATTGAAGTGCATCTGTTCAACTGGGATAAAGATGTTTACGGCAAACATGTCGGCGTGACTTTAGAAAAGTTTATTCGCCCAGAAATGAAATTTGATGGGCTGGATGCCCTTAAAAACCAAATTGCTGCCGATGCGCAGCAAGCAAAAGAATTTTTTAACCTTGCAGACTAGGTTTGCAAGTTAAA
>JAASTL010000236.1 GCA_021767305.1 Piscirickettsiaceae bacterium
ATGTCACGGTCATCAACAGTCAGGTCATTCAATACTTTGTGAATAACATCTGTCATTGGGTGATACTGATCTTTTGGATCACGCCCAGTAATCAAACCGAAATTATGCATAAAGCTCATTAGCTTAGGAATATTAGCTTGCGCTTTTGAATCCCAAACCGAGGCTGTGTGACAACCTGACTGATAGGCACCATCCACTGTTGGAGAGATTACCGTTGCGGCCATAGCTTCAAGTTCCTGAGCCGTCATCAGACCAGTGGTATCTTGTGAACCCACGATGTTCACCTTGACACGCACGTCAGAACCCGTGTGAAGTGGTGTTTTAGAAGTCACGCCCACCGCATTACGGTTGAAGATTTTTTCAACTGCCGTCAACCCTTGCCCAGGATGTGAAATCTCTTTTGCCGGAGCAAAAACTAATGGCGCTTCAACTCCCAGAGTTTCTGCGGCAAATGTCTGCAGTTTTTTACCGAAGACAACGGCATAAGAACCACCCGCACGCATAAACTCGACTTTTTGCGGTGTAAATGAGGCTGAGATATCCACTAGTTCAGTAGAACCATTAAATAGTTTTTTCTGTTTGGTATTGATGGTTAAGACCGTTCCGGTATCAACCGCATAGACTTGCTCTAAAATGGCATCACCGTTTTCATCTAAAACCGGAGCGCCATTCGCATCCACTTTTTTAACCCAGTTTTTAAGATCAATACCAATACCACCAGTTACATCAACCGTGGTTAGGAAGATTGGAGAAATACCATTAGTACCGGCCACAATCGGTGCTTTGTTTACAAAAGGTACATAAGGACTGATTGGCTCACCCGTCCATAAAGCAACGTTGTTCACCCCAGACATACGCGAAGACCCCACACCCATGGTGCCTTTTTCAGCAATCAACATGACTTTTGCATCTGGATTGGCTGCTTGTAGTTCTTTAATCTTAGCTTGAGCTTCAGGGGTAATCATACACTGGCCGTGCAGTTCACGGTCTGAACGCGAGTGAGCTTGGTTACCTGGAGAGAGTAAGTCAGTTGAGATGTCCCCTTCCGCGGCAACATAAGTCACTACTTTAATCTCTTCAGGCAGCTCTGGAAGTTTAGTAAAGAATTCCGCCTGCGCATAACTTTCAAGAATGTCTTTGGCAATGGCGTTACCAGACTTTAAGGCGTCTTCTAAACGAGCAGTATCCGCTTCATACAAAAATACTTGAGTTTTAAGCACGTCTGCAGCTGGTTTGGCAACAGATTCATCATCCGATAAGGCAAGATCTAGCAAAACTTTAATCGATGGACCACCTTTCATGTGCGAAAGCAGTTCAAAGGCAAAGGTTGGGGTGATTTCTGCAACCACCGCGTTACCCAGAATAATCTCTTTCAGGAACTCTGCTTTCACACCGGCAGCAGGTGTTGTACCTGGCAAGGTGTTGTAGATAAAGAAGTTCAAAGAATCTTCACGGAACTGATTATCGGTATCTTTGATTTGAGCGATAATCTCTGCCAGCAGTTCAGCACTTTCAATCGGTTTTGCATGTAGACCTAACTCATTTTTACGAGTTTCGATTTCTTGCATATATTCGGTATATAGACTCATTCTTGCCTCTTTAAATCTGATATTGATAACTGGTGAAGTATAAAGGAATACGCTATTTGGCACAAAAAAATTATTGATAATGCTTCTTGTTTAAAGAGTTGATAAGGGTAAATCCAAGCTCAACAAACTCAAGACTTTCAAACAACTTTTAGACAAATTAACGAACTTTTTGTTGCGTGATTAAATAACCGCCAATCAGCACCGGAATTACACCAAGAATTTGATAAAAACTTGGTGTGCTATCCAAAAAAAGATAGGCAAGAATCATTGTCAATAAAGGAGCAAATGCAAACAGCGCATTCACTTTTGTGATGGGTAATAGATATATTGCCTCAATCCACAAGACCTTGGCAATAAAAAACACCATAAAACCGGTCAAAAACAGCCACAAGCTTTGTTCTAAAATTTCATGCACTGCAGGCGATACTTCGAAACTAATGGCAATAAGATAAATAAATGGCAACGCAATCAAGGAGCGTACAAAGAGTATGGTTTCACTAGAGACCTGCGCTCTTGCCTTTTTTTGGTAACTATTGGCAATCGGCGCAATCATTGCCGCACCCAATACAAACAGGTCTCCAATATTTACCTTAAATGTGCCTGGAAACAAAATCAACAAGGCCCCAAGCGTCATCAATACAGCGCCCAAAGTCTGCTTAAGATTGAGTTTTTCGCCCTGTTTTCTACCTAAAAAAGCAAATCCAAAAAGAATCTGTAAAAACAGAATAATCGCAACATTAGTCGCACTGGTATATTCCAATGCCACAAAGGTTAAGGCAAACAGTGAAGTAATAAAAAAACTGGTTAAAGCAAGGTTCTTGTAGGCGTGACGAAAAAACAGCTCATTGAGTTTTCTTTTATAAACCAGCCACACGGCTAAACACATTACGGCCACCAATAAACTGTAAAAATAAGCATGTAAGCCACCCAAAGCAAGCACACTAAAAGTCGCAAAAATTGGAAACCAGGCCTCAATTACTGTTAGCAATAACGCATAGAACTCGCCTCTTCTTTGTGCTTTGGTTTGGTGTGTTTGGGCCAGTTTTTCAGACAATTGCGAATTCCTGTTTCTTTAATAAGTCGACTATTACTCCGCCTCGCCTGAATAACGAACAGAGGAAAGGGATTTTAAGAGTTGCTCATGCTTGGCAATAAAATGCTCAAATGAAGCTTCAATATTGTATTGTTGCATATGCTCAACGCAAAGCAATTTTGTTTTGCTGACATGGTGATTTTCTTCACTGCCAACGTCTTTAGCGGCTGACAATATTTGCAACTCATTAGTTAGATGATCTAACCACACCTTATGATCATCAGCCTTAATCACCTTGCCGGTCTGGTTTTGCAAAATCAATGTTTGCGGTCCGCCAACATCTGACACCAAACAAGGCAGTCCAGATGCTTGCGCTTCCATAATCACCTGCCCCAAGGTATCGGTGACCGAAGGGAAAATAAACAAGTCTGCTGA
>JAASTL010000237.1 GCA_021767305.1 Piscirickettsiaceae bacterium
GGTAGTAGGCTACTGCGATGAGAAGCCCATAGATAAATATCGCTATAAAAAACGCAGAGATGCTTGAACGCTTGCTGTTATTCATTCTGATGCGGATTGAGTCAAGATAGTAAGGTTATTGAGTTTTTGCCCTTTGAGCTGATCTATAAGCTCAACAAATGGCCCAAAGTCCGCTTTTTTATCAACCTGAATAACAATAGCTTGATCTTTTGAGTAAGTGGCAAGCAGGCTTTTAATCTCTTCAATTTGAGTTGGTTTTTCATCTATAAAATATTGGTTTCCTGCATCAATATTAAAATGAACCGTTTTTAGATCATTCTCAGGCGTGTAGCTTTGTGTGTTTTCTGTTTCCGGTAACTCTAGGTTTAAATTGTCTTTGGTAATAAAGCTTGCCGTCATTAATACTATGGCAAGTAACACGAGCATCACATCAATAAGAGGGATGACATTCATATTGTCAAAACGTTTTGGTTTGCCGTTTAACATGTAAAATTCCGCTTGCTTGGTTCGCTAGGGTAGGCTGCTTATGCTTGTTCTATTTTGTATCGAGTCATAATGACATCAACTTTTCGTAACAGTCCGTTGTAAGCCATAATGGTGGGTATTGCGATGGCGATGCCTGCCGCAGTCGCTTTTAGAGCGAGGGCTAAACCAATCATAATTGAACTTGTATCTATACTTTGATTCTGTCCGACATCGTAGAAGGTAATTAAAATACCGATAACCGTACCAAGCAAACCTACAAAAGGCGCATTGGCACCAATAATGGATAGGGTGGTGAGGTGTCTGGTAATTGCGATATTTAGCTCTTCGCTACATTGATAGTCGGTCTGCTTCACTGAACGGTAAAAGAAAAGTCTTTCCAGCGTAATCCACAAAGCGATAAAGCCCATTAGGCCTAAAAGTCCAAAGATGGTGTGGTCAAGATATAGTTTAAAAAATTCCATGGGTTTAAGTTTAGCCGTTAAATTCGAATGGGGTTTTATGGTGATAATGGTGATATTCAAATCAAGCCATTGCATATTTTGGATTATTCTAAATGAAACGATAACATGAGTCACTCTCAAACATGAAGAAAATGTTAATCATTATCATTTATATTTGTAATTTCTAATTAAACCCTATTTGAAAAGCTGCTTAGTCGAATACTTATGCCTAAAATGTAAGGTTTTTTTAAAAGCGCACTTGTATTCAATTCTGAAAAATTTTAATAAACCTCATAATCTATTGAAAAATAAATTTAAAACGACTGTTATCTATAACAAATTTCATGAATTAGTTTTCATTCTAAAAAGCTGTTAGAATTTTCAGTCTTAATTAAACATGACCTTACTATATGGAGATCGATATGAAACGTCGTGAGTTATTAAAATCTGCTTTAGGGTTATCTGCAGGTTTAGTTGGGATGTCTGCCCTAAAGCCTTTGTATGCTGCTGATGGAATAGAAGCGTTTAGAGGTCCTGATGTACCTGATGTAGATGCGATTAAAGTAACTGAGCATTGTTATAGTGTTCCGGCGTTAGGACCTCATCCAACACCTGATAACTTTGGTATGTTCTCTAACCCAGGATTTGTTGTTACGGATGAAGGTGTGGTCGTTGTTGACACAGGTAGTTCGGTTCAAATCGGTGAAATGGTGTTACGTCAAATTAAGAAAGTGACAGACAAGCCGGTTGTTAAAGTGATTAACACGCATTTCCATGGTGACCATTGGTTAGGTAACCATGCATTTGTTGAAGCGAATCCAAACGTTGAAATTTATGCTCATGAAAACTGCATCAACTCTTTGAAAGCGGGTGGACAAGATAAGTTCTGGTTCGATTTCATGCAGCAAACAACCAATAACAAAATCACTGGAACAGTGGTTACGGTGGCAGACAAAACTTATGCAGGTGGTGAAGAGTTTGAATTAGGCGGTGTTAAATTCAAGATTCATCACTTCGGTACGGTTCATACCAATTCTGATATTGCGGTAGAAGTTGTTACTGATAAAGCTTTCTACACGGGTGACATGGTGATGCGCCGAATTGCCAATATGGAAGATGGATCATATCGCGGAACAATCGATGCTTTAAGTCAGATTGCTGAGATGGACATTAAGCATTTCATTCCAATGCACGGTAAGCCAGACTCTGTTCAGTTAATCAATGACGGTAAAGAGTTTATGGAAACTCTCTATACTAAAGTTGAAGAGTTATATGATGAAGGTCTTTCTGACTTTGAAATGAAGCCAATCATTATGGATGAGCCCTTCATGAAAAATGTGGCTTCTCAGTGGCCAGGTTATGAATCAACTTTAGGTAAATTCATTGTTGTTGCCATTAAAGAAGTTGAACTGGCGATGTTTAGTTAATAGCATTAATAGCGGTTCTAACAGCCCTAACAGCCGCTTAAACAGCTTAAACCTGAGAAACCGTGTTTGTGTTTTCACAAACACGGTTTTTTTGTGCCATTTATTTTTATACCCTCTATTTTGTGTTTGTGGTTGAATTAATAAATCTAGATGGGTATCATTATCATTTGTTAATACTTCTAATTGTTATTATTATTTATTTCAGGAGAATATTTTGGATTCATCTAGTCGAGTGCAAAAACCCAAACAAGTTGCAGGAAATAGAATTCAAAATGAAGTTCTAGTAATCAATTCACAACATATTCTGCAAGGACAGAATGTGGTTGTTATAGAACATGAAAATAAAACCTATCAACTTAGAGTAACCAAAGAAAATAAACTTATCTTAACCAAGTAAAAACCAATTCTTCTAGCAAGCCAGCAAAGCTCTTAAGGTGATAAGCCAGCCAGCCAAGAAGCTCTAATTTCATTAAGGAGCAACTTATGGCGCTGCCAGCTTTTAAATTTAAACCGATTGTTCAATCTATCTCGCTAGTATTAATCTCGTCTTATGCAAATGCGGCCACGGTAGCTACTCAATTACCTCGTATTGATGTGGTATCCAATGATGAGGTCTATAAGCAGGCCGGATCTTATGATGTTATTTCCAAAGAAGAGATCGAACTTTTGCAACCTTTGTCGACTGAA
>JAASTL010000238.1 GCA_021767305.1 Piscirickettsiaceae bacterium
GCACACAACCAACAATCAAAAGTTTAAGTATAAAGCTCAAGCGGTGGCTCATTTGCCAGCCTTTTAATGAGATCGCCTTGAGTCACTATGCCCTGTATATTTTGAAAGTCATCCATAACCAATAAAGCATCAATTTCATAGTTCGTCAAAGCTTGTGCGGCATGACGAATATCGGTACTCGCTTGCGTGGTGACCACTGAGGCATTCATGATGTCCGCGACCTTTTCCGGAACCACGCCTTCAAGTTCACCTGCCTTATCGACAATTACCCGTTTTAGCAGATCTTTTTGGGAAAGCATGCCGACTAACCGAGCATTATCTAAAACCGGTAAATGTTTAATCGTGTGTTTTTGCATAAGATTCCACGCCGCTTCAATATCTAAATCAGCCGGTGAAGTCACTACAGGTGCACTCATTAATTCTGCCAATTTGACGACTAACTTGCGAGCTTGTTTTTGGTTGTTTTCATATGCAGAAATCGCCTGTTTATTGGATTGCGGGGCTTTCTGACGCTCTTCTACATTGAGCTTTTCAAATTCAGATTCATTGATTTTATTGACCCGTTTTGTTGGATCTACACGAACCAGTGGAAGCTGTTGCACCGACCCTACAACGTTTTGACCTTCTGGACTGTAGACTATAAACATAACAAAACCTATCAAGTGGATTGAAGCAGCAATTTAAAAAGCGGTCTTCACAATTACACTTTAACAATATTAACTCTAAATCAATACGCTAGAGAAAATAGTCGACACGGAATTACTCATAGGGTCGACTCTATATCCTATTCTTAATTTATTTATCGGCGTTCTATAAAATAAACTGAGTTAAATTAACCATATTTAATAAGCAGCATCTTGTGCTACCCCCCCGCTACTCAAAAACTCTGTCTGATTCAACTCTCATTGAATGTTTAATTTATGATTATTTTTAACTCGGTTTATCTCTTCAAGAACTGGAATCAAATCAATCAATCCCCTATACTTAGCAAGTTTTTTTAAATCATTAAGAGAGCTTTGCACGAGTGAGGCTCGAGCTAGAAATGAGACAAAATTTGTCAGAAAAAGGCAAGAATCGCAGCTAATAGCTAGCTATTAGCAAGATTTTTAACGTATTTCAGGCGAATTTTGGCCACTTTATATACCCTCAAGGGGTACCTAGGCCGTGAATTCACTCGTGCAAAGCTCTCATTAAATAAGGATATTGATATGTCAGTACTCGTTACCAAACAAGCTCCTGATTTTACTGCTGCAGCGGTGCTAGCAGATGGATCTATTGTTGAAGACTTTAATCTTAAAAGCCACATTGCTGGTAAGTATGCAGTGGTTTTTTTCTATCCGCTAGACTTCACTTTCGTTTGTCCATCTGAAATTTTGGCATTTGATCACCGTGTTGAGCGTTTCAAAGAGCTGGGTACTGAAGTTGTTGGTATCTCTATCGATTCTCAATTCACTCATAATGCATGGCGTAATACACCAGTAAATCAAGGTGGTCTAGGTCCTGTTAAATTCCCATTAGTTGCTGATATCGGTGGTGCCATTATGGATGCTTACGGTGTTCGTCATCCTGGTAACGTAGCACTACGTGGCGCTTTCCTAATCGACCAGAACGGTGTGGTTCGTCACCAAGTTGTTAACGACCTACCTTTAGGACGTAACGTTGATGAAATGGTGCGTATGGTAGAAGCACTTCAGTTCCACGAAGAAGTGGGTGAAGTTTGCCCAGCAGGTTGGAATAAAGGTGATGCTGGTATGAAAGATACTCCAGACGGTGTTGCTGAGTACCTAAGCGAGCACTCAAACGAGCTGTAATTAATAGCACTTTTGCTGTTACCAGCTAAATACATAAAAAGCCGTCAATTGACGGCTTTTTTTATAAAATGGAAGTTCTGCACTCATGCAAAACTCTCAAGGAAAAACTTTGAAAAAACAACTGACTGAATTCCAAGACCGTTGTAATGTGGCTTTACAAAAACAACTTACCCACTACGCTGCAGCTAACGCAGATTTGAATGAATTCTATTCAGCCATCCATTACGCCACCTTAAATGCAGGTAAGCGTCTTAGACCGGCACTGATTTACGCGGTTGCAGAGGCACTGTCAGTTCCTATAGAAAAAGTGGATTCCAGTGCCTGTGCCATTGAATTCATTCACAGCTACTCTTTAGTTCACGATGACTTACCGGCGATGGATGATGATGATTTGCGCAGAGGTGAGCCGACCGCCCATATTAAATATGGGGAAGCGCATGCTATTTTAATTGGCGACGCACAACAAACCCTAGCCTTTCAAACACTCAGTGAAGATCCTTTACTGGAAGCAAAAGATGCCATTCAACTGATTCAATTATTGAGTAACGCCAGTGGTGCCAACGGCATGATAGGTGGACAAGTCATTGATATTGAGTCGGAAAACTTAGATATCCCATTAGACAAACTGCAGCAACTCCATCAATTAAAAACCGGAGCTTTAATCAAGTGTGCGCTACTTATGGGAGCGGTACAAGCAGAACGCTATAATGAGATCAAAAATGGTCTAAGCCTGCTTGGAGAGAAAATCGGACTGGCTTTTCAAGTGCAAGATGACATTCTGGATATTGAAGCTGATACTCAAACCTAGGGGAAACCACAAGGCAGTGATATGGCTCTGAATAAATCCACCTACCCTAAACTCATGGGTTTAGAACCAGCCAAAGCTTATCGCGATAAATTGATTACCGAAGCCAAAGCGCTTTTAGATGTGTTGGATTTAAAGAGTGATTTTCTACGTGCTCTAATTGACTATATCGCCAGCAGAGAACACTAACCTATTTACATATAGAGAGCTTTGCACAAGATAGATACACGAGTAAAAATGGCTAAAATTCGACTGATTTTTGTTTGAAAACTTGCGAATAGCCAGCTATTCGCTGTGTTACCCGCCTCAATCAGCCAAATTTTCTCTCATTTTTTCTTCGCGTCCTATTCGTGCAAAGCTCTCATATAATATTTTTATTATCAAAAAGTTAGCGCTATATAAACTTTTAACAGAGACTTTGA
>JAASTL010000239.1 GCA_021767305.1 Piscirickettsiaceae bacterium
ATCAGGAACTCTTGGACAGATTATTCCGCCATCCATTATTCTGATTTTACTCGGAGATGTTTTATCCTCCTCTTATCAACAAGCTCAACTTAATCAAGGCATTTTCTCCCCTGAAACCTTGTCAGTCGGAGATCTATTTGTGGGCGCCCTTTTGCCCGGCATGATGTTGGTCGTGCTTTATATGTTGTATGTATTTTATCAGGCAATGCGAAACCCAGATAAGGTGCCAAACCATATTGGAAACCCTGTTGCACCCGGACTAGGACTCCGTATTATCAAAAGTCTACTTCCGCCTTTACTACTCATTTTCTTAGTCCTTGGTTCTATTTTAGGTGGTTTGGCTACGCCAACTGAAGCTGCTTCTCTTGGTGCATTAGGCGCTTTAGTTCTAGCCACAATCAATAAACAATTAAGTCTTACCACCCTGCAAGAAGTCATGCGTAATACCACCAAAATTACCGCTATGATTTTCCTGATCTTTATTGGTGCTGCCTTTTTCTCACTCGTTTTCCGTGGCTTAGGCGGCGATGACTTAATGCATGATTTATTGTCAGACTTACCCGGTGGTGTATTCACAGCCATGCTGATTGTCATGCTAATTATGTTTATTCTTGGCTTCTTTTTGGACTTTATTGAAATCACCTATGTCATAGTCCCAGTGGTCGCACCGGTATTACTCATGATGGGCGTTGATCCAATTTGGCTAGGAATTATGATTGCTATTAACCTGCAAACCGCATTCTTAACCCCACCATTTGGTTTTGCCCTGTTTTACCTCAAAGGCGTGGCACCACCAGAACTGAAAACCACCGACTTATACAAAGGCGTTATCCCTTTTATTGTTATTCAGCTCGGTGTTTTAGTCGCAATCGCTATGTGGCCGGAAATCGTCACTTGGTTACCCAATGTGATTTATGCTCAATAAACAACTACAGTCCCCGCAAACCATCGGCATTTGGATGATGGTGCTTGCGGTGCTATCCATCCCGCTATCAGATGCAATAGCCAAATTATTAACTGAAACCCTTTCGGCCGGCCAGATCACTTTGTTTCGGTTTTTGTTTCAAGGGCTGGTTTTGTTGCTGTTTCTAACCCTTGTGACCAAGATAAATCAATGGCCATTTAAATTGGGAAAATGGTCTTGGCAAAGCTTTATCCTTGGTAGCTTTATCGCACTTTCTATTTTATTTTTATTTTGGGGTCTCGAATATCTCCCCCTGGCCAACAATATCGCTCTATTTTTTATTGAACCTTTAGTCTTAGTGCTACTTTCTGCGGTATTGCTGAACGAAACGGTAAGCCTGCGGCGCTGGTTAGCGGTTATCTTGGGGTTAATAGGCGCTTTAATTGTGATTCGGCCCAACTGGGCTGTTTATGGCTGGAGCAGCCTTTTCCCAATTTTTTCAGCGATTTTTTACGCTGCCTATATGGTCTTCACGCGAAAATGGTCCGGAGATATCAAACTGCAGGATGCATTTCAAATGCAACTGACCATCAGTTTTGCCGCCCTGCTCGTAATGCTTGGCTTTACACTGCTTGCCATACCTCTCAATTGGAGCCTATTTGAACTGCAAGCACCCACAACAAACGAGATCTTACTGCTGCTCACCATTGGGGTCATTTCAGCCGCCGTTCATCTGTTGATTATTATGGCACTTTCCAAAGCCAGTGCTAGCTTACTAGCCCCATTGCAATACCTGGAAATCTTTGGTGCCATCTTGCTCGGTTGGCTATGGTTTCAAGAAATACCCGACCACTTAACCACACTAGGTATGGCGATTATAGTGATTTCAGGACTATGGGTAATTCAGCAAAGCCAACCTAATTCAACCGTCAAAACCAACACCATACAAGACTAAATTACCGGCCGGTAGACTTTAAAAGTTACATTAACCTAAAACTAAATTTGCTTTTGTCTCAAACACTTAGTAGAATTCGCGCCCTGTATGATGTAAGTATAAAAATTATTTGGGCTATATAAGCAATATCCCAAACACATCAATGCCACTGCCAAGAGCCATTTGCTTTCTTCCGACTCGCGACTGTCGCGATGCTGTTTTGCTGCAAAGGTGCTCGTTTTAATGAACACAAATTTGCCCCAGAATAGCTCACTCACGCGCACATAAATTTTCAAATATTGCGTCGTTTGAGTCGTACGGCTGTGAATTCTATGAACTTCACGACTTTTAGCCGCTTTTCGTAAAACCTCTATTCCCGGGCAAGTCTTAACGTTATTACCAATAACGTCAAAAAAGGACTCCCAATGAGTGATATCACTTTTAAAGACCTAGGTCTTAAACCTGAAATTCTTTCTGCCATCTCTGAAATCGGTTATGAAACGCCAAGCCCAATCCAAGCACAGGCGATTCCTGCATTGCTTGAAGGCAATGACATCCTTGGTATGGCGCAAACAGGTACTGGTAAAACCGCTGCTTTTGCACTGCCAGCTCTGAGCAATGCCGACACAAAAGCAAAAAATCCACAAGTATTAGTCTTAGCACCCACTCGTGAATTAGCCATTCAAGTTGCAGAAGCCTTCCAAAGCTTCGCACACCATATGAAAGGATTTCACGTTCTACCAATTTATGGTGGTTCAGACTACGGCTCACAAATCCGCGCCCTAAAACGTGGTGTTCAAGTTGTCGTGGGAACGCCAGGTCGTGTCATGGACCACATGCGCAAAGGCACGCTAAAACTGGATGATCTTAAACTGTTGGTTTTGGATGAAGCCGATGAAATGCTGCGTATGGGCTTTATCGATGACGTTGAATGGGTTTTAGAACACACACCTGACACACGTCAAATCGCTTTATTCTCTGCAACAATGCCTCGCGAAGTCCACCGCATTGCTACCAATCACTTGAATAACCCAACAGAAGTGATTATCAAACAGAAAACGGCAACCGCAACCACCATTACACAAAAATACCTCATGGTCAGCGGTGGTCACAAACTCGATGCATTGACTCGTATTTTAGAAGCCGATTCAGCAGAAACTGATGGCATTATTATTTTTGTTCGCACCAAAAATGCCAC
>JAASTL010000240.1 GCA_021767305.1 Piscirickettsiaceae bacterium
GCCGTGCTTGCCGTTCCAACTTTAACAATATCATCAAACTGCGAGAAAGGTTCATAACTGCCGGCAGAGTCTTTTGCAGCCACTGCTTTTACTGCCAAACTTAACTTTTGCTGATCTAAATTTTGCCACTTAGCCGGTTCAAAATGCACGGCAACACGTGCGTTATTGGCCGGAATCAATGGCAGGTCACGATTGTTCTCTGTATCGATACCTTTAATGATTTCCAGTCCTAAATCTGCACTCCATTGCGCATTAAAACGCTGGTTCAACGCAAATTCAAAACCACTAATACGTGCATCAGTCTGTTCTGCTTGCATGCCTTGTAATGCTCCGGGTGTACCACAAACAGCAGGGTCACCTTCAGCATCAAAACATTCACCCGGCAGATTGGCCAAATAGATGTAGTTATCAATTAGGTTGTTATACACAGTGGCGACCATTTGCGTATTTTTGCTTTGGTAACGCAATGACAAATCCGTATTGATTGAGGTTTCTGCCTCTAACTCAGGATTACCCAATTGAAACGCCTGCACGCCACCATGAGTTCCACCAGCAAACAATTCAAAAATAGTCGGTGCTCTAAAGCCAGTACCCACATTGGCTGCCAGTTTCCACTGGTCATTAAGACTATAGGTTGCGCCTAAAGAACCACTACCCACCTGGAAAGACTGACTGTTGTTAGAGTCATCGAACACACCCATTTCGTCAGTGAAATGTTCATTTTCGCCATCTACAGGCGCTTTTACAGTATGCCAATCGTAACGAGCACCAAACTGCACTAATAGCTTGTCATAGTCAGCCTCTTCAAACAGATAAACCGCACGTCTGCTTTCGGTGGCACTCGGTGTTAAGTGACCTGAACGTAAATCTTGAGTTTTTTCTGATAATTCAAACCCAATCTCACCTTCAAAGTCGCCCACTTTTGGATGCTCCAGACCCAATCTAAAATCATCACGTTTGACCAGAATATCTAGCAAACCGTGCTCTTCGTGCTCATCTTCATGTTCACCTTCATGCTCCTCCTCATGGTTATCAAACATATCTTCATAAGGATCTTCATGTGCTGCTTCACGCTGATTTCGAGTATGGCTCCAGCTCGGCTTGATGACCCAGTCTCCGGCAAAGATTTCGGCAGTAAGCTGTGCTTCTTCATTATTTAAACGCTGCCCCGCGGCAATCGCTTCATATTCAGAAACTGGGCTGTCAGCTTCGATGCCAACAAAGTTCTGTAGAGATACCCATTTGGTATAGCGGAATTCAATATTCCCCCAGTCATCTTGGTAACCTAGCCCAATATTCCCCGCCTGGTTCTCAAAATTGGTAAAAGGCACTTCGCCTACAAACAGAGGCTCATAGCTCTTAGCCCCTGCAGGGGTAGCGCCTTCGGCAGAATCACCAGTGGGGACTCTAAAGTTATCTGCTTTACGGCTCGACACCCCCGCAGTAATGGCAAACTTTTCCGAACCCGCCCCCACTTTGGCACCTAACTGGGTCTCACGGTTATTGCTATTAAACTCGGCGGCAACACTACCCTGTGTCGCTTTACCATAAGGCAGTTCCGCTTGAATAACGTTAACCACGCCACCCATGGCTTGTGCACCATAAAGCACACTTTGCGGCCCACGAATCACCTCAATGCGATCTGCTAGGAATGGATCAATATTGGGAATATGGCGAGTGCCATAAGCTTGATAATCGGTGCTTTGCCCATTAGACAAAACCTTGATGCGGTTGCCCGTTAAACCACGAATAACCGGTTTACCCGCCTGAGTTCCGGCGGACTGGCTGTTTACCCCAGGAATATCTTCCAAGGTAGCGCCTAAAGAACCACTTTGACTAGCTGCCTTTTCAGTGCCTTGAAGCGCATTAATTTGTGAAGGCACGATAAAGGCATCATGTTCGTGAATCGGCGAAGCGGATACGGTAATTTCTGGCAGTGCTGTGCTATTTTCTGCTTTATTTTCAGCACTTGCAGCAGACGCCATCAATGAACCCGAAACGGCCAAACTGACAGCTAGATGAATTTTTTTAAGTTGCATAACTTATCCTAATTTTTAACAACACAAAAGTGCATGCCTCAGCAAAAAGCTGAAGCAAACATAAATCTTAAATTTTGGAGTATTTGTTAAAACTTAGGCGGGGCACGACCATAAAAGTGCTGAATGTGACTCTGAAAAGGTAACCCAGAAATAATTTCCTGAGCTAAACCAATAACCGCATAGGCAGGTTCCACATGGAGCACTTTTGCCACATGGTCAACCGGTTTGAACATCTCTTCATAAATATCACAACTTTCATCATGCTCATGAAAATGGTGCACTTCTGCATGCAATAATCCCGCGGTTTGCACAAACAAAAAAGACAATAACATCCATACCGCAAAATAACGATGATGACGGCTGAGTCTCGATTTTAATTGGCTAAACGCGTTTTGCATGGGTTAATGAAATCTAGAGAGAGTTAAAAGCAAATCGTCTACAAATAGATATTTTGCCGGATTTACGTATTTTTTTGATTCAAGTTAATTATATAGAAGCTGTCAAGACATATGCTTTACATATCAAGTTAATACTTATAAATCATTAGAGAAATCACAAAAACGTCAAATAAATTGGATAGAATGAATTTCACTAATGATTAAGACACTTAGAGGTAGATATGGCCATTTCTGAATTTGCAGGTAAAAAAGCACCATTTCAACTATTGGAAAACATTCCAAAATTGATGACCGATTACTACAACCTCAAGCCGGATGTTTCTATTCCTGACCAAGCTGTGGGCTTTGGAACCAGTGGTCACCGCGGTTGTGCCAGCAAAATCACTTTTAACGATGACCATATCGCCGCCATCAGCCAAGCTATTGTTGAATACCGTCGTTTAGAAAACACCGTCGGCCCCATGTTTATTGGTATGGATACCCACGCTCTATCAGAAGCGGCACATGCCACTGCCATTGAAGTCTTTGCGGCAAACGGCGTCAACGTTATTATTCAATCCAATGGTCGTTATACGCCAACAC
>JAASTL010000241.1 GCA_021767305.1 Piscirickettsiaceae bacterium
TTGGCGTAACGCCTCACTCTGCTTAGGATTGCGGAGCAATTTAGCGCGAATACCTTCAAGCTCTTGGGCTAAATTGATGATTTCTTGTTGATTTAACAGCGGAGCATTGAGTTTAGAATTAAGCTGCGTATTTTGTAAGGCGCTCTCACTGCCAGCACTAAACCACTGCCCCCAGAATTCTGAAAGGTTAAGCTTTGACCATAGATCAGCAAATGCCATCTAACAAACCTTACTTGCTTTCCATAACGGGAACATCAACCAAATCAATGATTTTTTGAATCACAGAATCTGCCGTCCAACCACGTGCTCTGCCAGCAAAACTGACAATCAGTCGATGACGCAAGACATCCGGCAACATGGTAATCACATCATCCGGGGTCACAAAATCTCGTCCTTGCAACCAGGCATAGGCACTGGCGGCATGCAGTAACGCAATGGAAGCACGTGGCGATGCACCCACATCTAAAACCCCAGCAAGTTAATCGCTAAGCTCTTGCAATTTACGGGTTGCGGTAACCAAAGAGACCATGTATTTTTCTACCACCTCAGCAATATATTGTTCTGCCACGGCATGACGGGCATGCATGACATTTTCCGGGGTTAAAAACTCTTCTAAAGGCGTTTTATCTCCTCCAAAGTGGCGGGCACGATCACGGCGTAAAATCTCCAACTCATCCTCTTCACCGGGATAATCCAACACCACATGCAACATAAAACGGTCAAGCTGTGCTTCTGGTAACGGGTAAGTGCCACTCTGTTCCAGTGGGTTCTGCGTTGCCATCACTAAAAACAGTTCTGGCAAGCTTCGGGTTTGACCACCCGCAGTCACTTGTTTCTCAGCCATAGCCTCCAGTAACGCAGACTGTACCTTAGGCGGTGCACGATTGATTTCATCGGCCAGAATAATGTCATTAAAGATAGGGCCTTTAACAAAATTCAAAGCACCAGTTTTAGTATCCAGAATTTCTGAACCCATGACATCACCGGGCATTAAATCCGGGGTAAACTGAATACGTTGAAAACTGGCATGCACACCGTCAGCTAAGGCTTTCACCGCCGTCGTTTTAGCAAGACCCGGCGGACCTTCTAAAAGAATATGCCCGCCCGTAAGAAGACCAATCATCATTTTATCCAACAAGCTTTCTTGGCCGACAATGACGCTCTGTAAATGAGATTTAAGTTGTGTGAAATGTTGTTGCGCAGACATGATGATTTGTTTCTCGCTATATAAAAACTAAGGTTGCGTAATTGTATCAATCAAGTAAATAGAATCGTTATTTGTTCTTAAAAAAGCAACGCATAATTCTATTTATGAATGAATTTATTTGATTGAGTGGGCCTTAGGAATCCTTATAATTTTTAGAATCATAACAATTTACCAATGCAATTTTTACTTTGGCTTTATTACTTTGATGAGGAGTCGTCATGTTGAAATCAAAAAGAACTTTACACCAAGGCTTAATTGGCTTTTTGAGCCTATGCGCCAGTTTACTCTTATTAAGCTCTGCTCAAGCAGCGGAAATTAAAGAGATTAAACAAAAATACAATGGCTTAACCGTTAACGCCAATCTCATGATGGCGGACGGCAAAGGTTACAGTGATGACATCGTATTACTCACACACGGAACCTTAACCCATAAAGGCCGCTCTACCTACAACCACCTACAGAAAAACCTGGCCGCAAATGGTATTAGCTCCCTCGCCATCAACCTCTCTTTAGGCATTAATGACCGCCAAGGCGAATATGATTGCGCGGTACCGCATACCCATAAACATACCGATGCCATGAAAGAGATTGGCTTCTGGCTTGATTGGTTAAAGCAGCAAGGTGCAGATAAGGTCAGTTTAATGGGACACTCTCGCGGGGGTAACCAAACCGCTTGGTTTGCTGCAGAAAACGATAGCGACATCATCAAAAAAGTCATCCTTGTTGCACCAGCTACAGCAGCTCAGCAGTCAGCTGAAGAATACGAAGAAAAATCAGGGGTATCTGTAGCGAGCATTCTCAACAAAGCGAATAAACTGATTAGTGCTGGTAAAGGCGACACCATGATGAAAGACACCGACTTCATCTACTGTAAAAAAGCCTCTGTTACCGCAGCTGCTTTTGCTGACTACTACACAGTCAAACCACAGTTTGATACCCCTACGCTATTAAAAGACCCTAAAAAACCCACGTTGGTGATTATGGGAACGGCAGATACGGTGGTGGCAGAATTACCAGACTTACTTACACCGTTGGAAAAAGCCGGCAAAATCCAAACGTTGATGTTGGAAGATGCAGACCACTTCTTCTTAGATTTTGCTAACGAAGATATGGCGGCTGCCACGGCTGAATTTATTGCTGAATAAACTCTGTAAAAACAAAAAAGCGATTGTATGCAGGTGCATTACAATCGCTTTTTTATTCTCTTAAGAATATAAACACTTAAGAAGCTTTAGCTTCTTCCACCTCTCCACTACTCTGTAGTTCTGCTGTGATCTCTTCCAAATTCCCTAACTGTTGTTTCTCTTCTTCCGTAAAAACAACTTTTTCGCCCTTGCTAAGCGCCAATAACTTTTTTTCTAAACTACGATTATCGGTCATGATTTCACCTTTTCTGTCTTATTTTTTAGCGGCTAATTTCTGGCCAGAATTTTTTGATTGCGAATCTTAACAAATTTTCATCCTCAAGACTCATAAAATAAGATTATTTACTTATTACAAATCAAGTATAACCTTGTAAAACATAAGTGAAATAGCGTTTTCAGCGGTTTCGTAATTAACATTTTTTATCAAGACTCATCATTATTCCCAGCCAACCGTCCCACTATTCAGTTCATAATCAATTTTCTTATTTTAAAGCCCCAAACAAATTAATGACATTCAAGTAGCCTATAGGCTACAATATTTAAATGAAGTATCAGATATTCACAACCTCCACCTTTGATAAATGGCTTTCAAAACAAAAAGATCGCCAAGCCGTAAAAGCAATCGCAATGAGAATAGCTCGAGTAGAAGAAGGAAA
>JAASTL010000242.1 GCA_021767305.1 Piscirickettsiaceae bacterium
AATCTTCGTACGTTCGTCTTGAGAACTTAACCCCTTTTTACTAAATAACTGTTCAATTTGAACCCATACAGCTCCTCTTAATTCAACCTGAGTCTGTTGCTTACAGCCAAAACCATGACAAACCAACACCTTGTTCTCATTAAAAGCTGAATAGTAACGGCTCCAATCGTCTTTGACAGACAAACCACTGCAACCACTTAGCAATATCAACATCAAAAGAAACAAATGCCAGCCTAATGGCTTTGAAAATCGAATCAACTGAAACCCACCTTAAAATTAATATGAGCGAACATAAAAAAACCCGGCGCAGAAAACTGGACCGGGTTCTTATTAGGGTTAAAACTTAATCTAGGATTAAGCCATTTCACCTGGGTATGATTCGATACCAGGGTTGTTTTTAACACCTTTAAGCTTAGGATGGTTAACCTTCTTAAGCTTCATATCGTTTTTGTGGTTACGTAGGTAATCAGCAGCAACGTCCCACATTAGGCGACCATCACCCACTGCTTCAACTTGCGCCCAACCAGCAACTGAGTAAGTTTTGTTTGGCTCAAGAGGCGTACCATCATCAAGACGCATGTCAGAGATACGGTTACCAAGTGTTGCGTTTGGCTCACAAGTGTAGTCCATTCCACCCAAACGAACCATATCACCACCAGACTGTAGATATGGGTCTTTTTGGAATAGGTTTTCACAGATACCTTCTAGAATATCCTTCATTTGTGCACCAGTCACTTCTGACTTATACGTCTCACCGTAAGTCATAGAAGTTTCATCCATAACACGCTCCATAGTGATGGTTTCACCCGCGATTACAGAAGTACCCCAACGTACACCGGCAGACATTGCGATTTGCGCATCGTGCTCTTCACGTAGAGAGTTTACGATGATTTGGTCCCAAGTACCCATGAAGTTACCACGACGGTATAAAGTATCTTCAGCTACCGCTAGTTCTTCATTTAGGATTTCACCGTAAGTTTTACCTAGACGATCTTTGTTTACATATGCATCTGGACGACGTGATTCGATGATGTTCTCATCATATTTCTTGCTGTATAGGTGATCGATGAAAGTGGAAACTTCTTGATCAGCAGGAAGAACTTCAGAGAATACTGGTAGTAGTGAGTAATCAACACCACGTAGCTTACCGTCTTTGATGTCAAGGTCCATACAACCAACGAACTTACCGTTAGAACCGGCGTTAGTTACGTGACATACACCACCAGCAGGCGTTTTAACTGGAGTTGTTTTTGGAATACCATCGTGCGTGTGACCACCAAAGATTGCATCAATACCAGAAACACGAGAAGCCATCTTGATATCAACGTCCATACCGTTGTGAGAAATCATCACAACCGCTGCAGGTTTTTCGTTTTCACGGATGTCATCAACAAGCTCTTGTAGTGCATCTTCACGCAGACCGAAAGACCAATCTGGGAAGTTAGCTTGTGGGTTAGCGTTAGCAGTACGTGGGAATGCTTGACCGACTACAGCGATACGCTCACCGTTAACAATTTTGATTGTGTAAGGTTTGAATGCACGCGCTTCATCTTCATCGTAAAGACCAGTACCGTTGTGCGCATCAACCATATCAAGGTAAGCATCACCGAATAGAGAATCTTCTTTAATACGGATGTTCTGTGCCAAGAACTCACCTTTGAAGTTGTTCAAGTTCTTAAGAACTTCTTCCGCTTTGTAAGTGAATTCCCAGTGACCTGTCATGATGTCTACACCGATTAGGTTAGACGCTTCAACCATGTCTGCACCACGAGTCCATAGAGCCGTACCAGAACCGTGCCAAAGGTCACCACCATCCATAGTCAAAGTGTTGTCACGACCACCTGCTTGCTCACGTAGCTTGTCTAGCAAAGTCTTAAGGTGAGCAAAACCACCTACCTTACCATACTGCTCAGAGGCATCTTGGAAGTTAAGGTAGGTGAATGCATGCGCAAGTGGAGTGTTTTCTTGAATACCAAGTTCTTTAAGAAGTTTGGTACCCACAACGTGTGGTAACTTACCAAAAGCAGGACCTGTACCCAAGTTAACATTAGGCTCACGGAAGTAAATTGGTTTTAGCTGAGCGTGAGTATCTGTGATGTGCAAAAGACGCACTTTACCATTCATAGGCTTATTGTAGATATCCATGCTTGCTTTCGCAGCAGCGGCTTTATCAGCACCACCTGACATTGCAGAAGCTGTACCAGGTAACATCCCAGCAGCAGCAGCCATTGACATTACATGTAGAAATTCGCGGCGATTTAAAGACATTAGGTCTCTCCGTTTTGGTTTAAAAATGGCCCGAATGATTTATAAAAATCACGCAGGTCTAAAAATTTCAGTCGTACAAGTTTAATGATTAAGAGTATTAATGTCTAATAAAGGAATATTATCTTGATGTAGAAAATATTTATTAGAAATTTCTAATACTTTTTTTAAAAAAACTCTATTCAATAGAAACAAGATCAATAAGCCTATTCAAGACAAACACATCAATATTTCATTTATCTATTAATCCGTTAAAAAGAGATAAAACGCTGAAGATCAAGGCAAACATTGCAGCTAATAGCTGGACTATTTGCAAAATGTTTAACTCTCTAGAAACAAAATAAAACCTGTTAGATCAAGGCGGGGGTTGCAGCCAATACTTCACCTAATTGGTATAAACACTTCAATATTTCATTTATCTATTTAGCCAGTTAAAAAGAGATAAAACTCTGAAGATCAAGGCAAACATTGCAGCTGATAGCTAGACTATTAGCAAAATGTTTAACTCTCAATTTAACACAATAAAAACGAAATAAATTTCTCTTAATCAAGGCGAAGGTCACAGCCAATATTATCTATATTGGCAAGACCTTCAACGCAGAGTAAGAGAAATTTAGACGTTTTTAACCCACCCACTTACGTGCGTTGCGGAACAACCTCATCCACGGCGCATCTTCCTGCCAATCATCTGGATGCCATGAATTTTGTACCGTTCTAAATACACGTTCAGGGTGTGG
>JAASTL010000243.1 GCA_021767305.1 Piscirickettsiaceae bacterium
CGATACCTTGGAACATCAGTCCAGCAATCAAAATACCGGAAAGATCATAAACCAAGCCAGATTGTGCGCCACTGAACAATCCAAGGATGGCCAAAACCACTGCCATATAGGCAACTGATTTTGGGAAAGCCAGATCATAAAAGTCCGCTTTGAATCCACCTGGATTATAGAGTTCGCTCTGCCACCATCTTGCAACGACAAGAATTGAGAACCAGAGAATAATGATGAACACACCAATCAGCATAGTCACCATATCTGCCATCGATTTGATCGCATCTAGGTTGTAATCAATTTTTGCTTCTGCAAGCAGTGGCGCAACATATTCGTTGAATAGCGCAATCCACCATTGTGCTGGATCAGCAATTGCCAGATGGAATCCAACAATCACCAAACCAACTAAAACCATCGCAAACTGAAGTGCTGCAGCCAAAGATTGAGTATTTCTTAGCACGATTGCCATGATATAAACAGGCAGCATGTACTCAATAATCTACAGTATTGCAGGGAAGTAATTCCCTGTCACCATATAACTAATTAAAGTATGGCTTAACGCACCCCAGATAAGGGCTTTAAAACCTTCTGTTACCGATATTCTCAAGGTAACCAAGGCAATAATCGCACCGACTAGAATTCCAAACGGTGCTAAAAAGACACTTAAAACTGAAAACAGAACTATGAGCATTAAGGCCTGTTTTGGCCCTTTCATAGCATAGTTAGCAATTCCTAACATAGCGCCTCTGTTATTTTTAACTTACCAACAAAATTACTTATGCTGATCAGTGTATGGCAATAACGCTAAATAACGAGCGCGTTTGATTGCCGTTGCTAATTGACGCTGATACTTAGCGCTTGTTCCAGTAATACGACTTGGAACGATTTTACCTGTTTCAGTAATGTACGCTTTCAAAGTATCTAGATCTTTGTAATCAATTTCTTTAACGCCGTCTGCTGTAAAACGACAGAATTTTTTTCTTCCGAAACCTCTAGCCATCTTCAAACTCCTTATTTAGACGCTTTATCGTCTTTTTTACCCATCATTACTGATGGACCAGTGACCGCTTCTTTCTGTTTAACGAACATGCTACGTAGCACTGCATCGTTATAGTAGAAAGCGTTATCAAGTTCATCAACAGTCTCTTGATTACATTCGATGTTTAGGCAGATGTAATGAGCTTTGTGGACTTTATTGATAAGGTAAGCAAGTTGACGACGACCCCAGTCTTCTAGACGGTGAATTTGACCACCAGACTGTTCGATAAGGGCACGGTAACGTTCTAGCATTGCAGGAACCTGTTCTGACTGATCAGGATGCACTAGAAATACGACTTCATAATGACGCATTAATTTCTTCTCCTTATGGATGATTAAACAGTCTCCCATCACCTTAAAATCAGGTGTGGTGAGACAAGGATGTTCTCAAGCACACAGCTTGAAAGGCGCGAATTATAAATGAGAAAAGAGATTAAATCAAACCTAATCGACTGTTTTGGCGGTAAATTCATGCAAAACAGTCAAATAAGTTAAAAGAGGTTTAGTTTATGTTTTAGGGCTGGCTATGTAAGACTTAAATTAATCGCATCTAAAACTACAATAGGTTGCTCTGCTTGGGTAATTGGGCGCCCTATCACCAAATAACTTGAACCAGCCAGCATCGCATCTGCAGGGGTCATAATGCGCTTTTGGTCATTAACAGCTGCACCTGCTGGGCGTATACCCGGAGTCACCAAACAGAAGTCATCACCGAGTTCAGCACGTAAATCTGCAGCTTCTTGTGCTGAACAAACCACACCATCCATACCGGAAGACTGGGCAAGTTTAGCCAAACGTATTACATTATCACGCGGGCTTCCAGACAAACCAATCTCAGCTAAATCTTCTTCATCAGAGCTGGTTAAAATGGTGACCGCAATCAACAGTGGTTTATGCTCACATTCATCAATGGCTGCACGCGCTGCTTGCATCATTTTGCGCCCACCCATGGCATGCACATTCACCATCCACACACCCATACGAGCAGCTGCCTGTACCGCTTTAGCAACCGTATTTGGAATATCGTGGTATTTCAAATCTAAAAAAACATCAAAACCTTGATTAATAAGCTGCTTAACAAACTCTGGCCCAGCTACTGCAAAAAGTTCTTTACCCACTTTTAAACGGCATTTTTTAGGGTCAATACTAGAAACAAAATTAAGCGCAGATTCCGCCGTGGCAAAATCCAGGGCAACGAGAACTTTAGGATCGGTGTTTTGAGTCATATTTTTATTACTTATTTTTGATATTTATTTAATGAATTCAATATATTGAAGAGTAAACTTAATTCTGCTCAAGTGTTTTTTTCAGGAAGTGCTTCAACCCTGCTTTTTGCTCGGTTTTCTTTAGTTTCAATCTGGGCTTTTTTAAGCTGGATAATTTGATCTGAAAGTTTTTGATTATCACGAACTTTTGCATGAATTATCCAACGCAGCTTAAGTACTTGCAGGAAAACAACCAAGCCACCTATTGCCATACCTAAAACCAGCAGTGCAGACATAATGACACTTAAAGGCAAATTGGCAGACAAAAAGAATAGGTTTAATTCAACCGCAACCGGGTTGAGTAAGCCAACAACAATGCCCAAAAGCACAAATAGGACAACCGCAATTAAAGAAAACAATTTCAGCATTAAATTTTACTCATCGTTAATCACTCTAAAGAATTATAGAGTATCAAAACCGTAGAAATAAAAAGATTAATGAAAAAGGTTTAAAACAGGAATTAAATTTACAGAATAAGGAAAAGTGTTAATTACAAGGAAGTAATGTAGAGCAACTAGATTGTTTTGGGTAGAAATAAAAAAGGGAATGAAAAATCATTCCCTTTTTTAATTAAAGCAAGATATCAGTATGCTCTTTAGAATCATCAACGCGCTCTCTTAAGGCCTTACCCGGCTTAAAGTGTGGAACACGTTTATCTTCTAACTTAACCGTTTCCCCTGTTTTAGGGTTACGACCGACTCTTGCC
>JAASTL010000244.1 GCA_021767305.1 Piscirickettsiaceae bacterium
ATTTTTAAATGGAGTTGAAATTGAAAAAAGCAGTATACCCTCTGTTCTCTGTTATTTTCCTCGCATTGGTTGGTCTTGGACTGATGACATTAAATACCGATGCTCAAGATAGCAAACCGTCTGAATTTAAGCCAACCCCGAGTAACCAGCTCTGGGTCAGAGCACACTCCCCTATTATTGGGCCTGAAAACGCGCCGATTACCTTAGTAGAGTTTATTGATCCAGCTTGCGAAGCCTGTCGCGCCATGTATCCTTACGTTAAAGAAATTATGAGCAAATATCCGCAAGATATTCGCTTAGTCATTCGTTATGTGGATTTTCATCAACAATCGGTCGATGCAATCCGTATTTTGGAAGCGGCAAGAAAACAACAGCAATTCCAAAACGTGCTCGAAGTGTTACTGGCATTTCAGCCCGCATGGGCACCTCATGGTCATGAAGGAGTAGACCCTTGGAGTTTTCTTCATCGTACTCAGCTCGATATTAAGCAAGCTAAAATTGATGCCTTAGACCCGATGATTGAACAACTCATTGCGATTGATATGGCAGATGTCAAAACCGCTGGGGTGAAAAAAACACCCAGTTTTTTTGTTAACGGACAACCGCTTAAAATAATGCACCCAGATGTTTTACTGGAAATGATTGAAACTGAATTGGCAAAGCAGAGTTAATTCTTAAGGTCAGTCCATTTCAATCATTTCTTGAATGGTTGCTTTGGCTTCAGCGGTATCCCACTCAATTGCAGTGTTCACTGAATATTTCATCTTGCCCTGTTTATCAATTAAAAATGAACTCGGGAAGGCAAATATTTCATACTTTGCTGAGACTTTGCCATCCAAATCTATTAATACAGGAAAGTCCACCTGAACCTCTTTTAAAAACTTCTCAATCGTGCTCGGTGATTCCTTAAAATTGACCGATACAATTTCAAAATCGGCAGCATCAAATGATTCAGCCAAACGATTCATAGAGGGAATTTCTTTTACACACGGCGGACACCAACTTGCCCAAAAGTTGAGTAGAATCACCTTGCCTCTTTTGTCTGCCAAAGCAATTTTTTTATCGTTAATATCGGTTAATTCAAACTCTGGAGCTAAACGTTGTTTAATCGTGACAATACCTTTATCACGCACCGTTACTTCTCGCTCCTGCACATCTTGTGCTGGAATAAAGTTTTGTGATTTTTTTACCCTACCTGCCTTTAACCAATGTTCCAGCTCAGTTGGAATAGCTAAACCTGCTTGCTTTTCAATTTCTGATGGATTTCGGCGCAGAAAATACCAATCTCTAACCTTGGGAACGGCTGCGAGCGTGACTTGGCTATTGTGCGTTTCCAATGCATCTATAATTTCCGGTAATTTCCATTTAAAAGTGCCCTCTGCGGGTTGCACAATAGTAATCGGTAAACTGCTCGCAGCAACCACTGGGAAAAGCTGGGGCGCATCCCCTGCTTTTTGCGGAGCATCAAACAGGTTCGGAAAAAACAGCACCACCTGTTTTAAACTATCGAGCTGATTTTTATCAATTTCATTTTGAGTCATTTGATCGATTTGCCAGAGTCGCAAGCCCCTCAATAAAACCAGACTCATACGCCCTGTACTGATTGGCACGAATGACTTACCCATTTCGCCTGCGTGTGTAATCACTGCGGCAACTCCTTCTCCGCTCATGCGGCGAACATTTGTTGGCGTGCGTTCCAAGAAATAAGATTCCAACAAATCTATTTGCCAAACTTCATAACCGGCATCGTTGAATTGGGTGATAAGGTGTTTAAACGGCCTTCTATCGGCATAACCTTCTGTAAACCAAATTAAGGTGGAATTAACTTCATCTTCACTAGCAAAAGTGGCGGGGTAAATATTTACGCTCACCTCTTCACCAGAATCTAAAGGTAAGGTCATTTTTTCACTGCTTGCATAGGCGTAGGCGCTAAACAGAACTAGACTGATAATCCAGATAACACGCATATCTATTCCTTTGGTTTTAATCAGGCATTTCTAAGCGAGGCAATTAAACGCTTGGATTGGATTAATGACTGCAAAACATCAATAATCGAATAAAAGACTAAATCACTCGCCAGTAACGTTTTGGTGGCTACTCCTTCCTCTTGCATTACAGCGATACCTAAAGCCGCCTGTTGCAACATCAGTTCATCATTAACCCCGTTACCAACGGCAATTGTCTGCTGAGCTCCCAAGGTTTTAATATAGTTTTGTTTTTGCTGATCTTGCTTTTCCTTAGAGATGACATGAACGGTAATGTTTCTGCCAGCGCAAGCCTGATGCACCGAGCCATGAGTGTCAGCGGTAATGACATGAACCTGCAGTTCTCCAGCTAGCTGGTTCAGCTGGTCAAGAACACCCGCTTTGATTAAACCATCACAAGCAACGGTTCCGTTGTAATCTAAAACCAAATGTTTAATACAAAAGTCATGACCACCTGGTATTGTGATATTTAGCATTTTTTATCCTATTTAAATCAGCATTAATAAGTCGACTCATGGTCACTCATTTATTATCATTGAATCAGATATAAAAATTGAGCTTTTAATGGAAAATCTATGTTTTTAACGACGCAACAAATTGCTACACCCGATATTTATCAACTGCTTGTCAATGGCGTGGTACCTAGACCCATCGCTTGGGTAAGTACTTTAGATAAAAACGGTAACTCCAACCTTGCACCTTACTCGTTTTTCAGCGTGGCAAGCGTTAACCCACCCGTATTAACAGTAACCGCCGTGCCATCCAGAGAGAAACCGGCTAAGGATACCTTGCAGAATATTTTGGACACCAAGGAAGCTGTGGTGCATATTGTCACTAGTGAATTTGCTGCTAGCATGAATGAGAGTTGTGCCGATTATCCTGCTGGAGTCAGCGAAATTGACGCACTCGGCCTTGCTAACTGCCCTAGTGAAATGGTTGCTCCTCCTAGCATTTCAGATACTAAGGTGCGCTATGAATGCAAACTTAATCAAGTGATTG
>JAASTL010000007.1 GCA_021767305.1 Piscirickettsiaceae bacterium
AACAAGTCTAAGGGACTTGTCTTGTTTGCAATTTATAGTTACAAAACACACGCTTAGTTGCGGTTTTTATAAACATAACTATCTTATTTGAGACTATTTAGTCGACTATTTATGAACCCAGAGCAATGATGCGCTTTAATTGCCTATTCTGGGCTTGGAGGCGATTATTATTTTAAATAAAATTAGCCGTTACCCATAGTTGGCGGCACGATTTTTGCATAATTACAGGCCAAACTTCAAAGCCAAATGATTAAAGAGTACTCAACGTGAAAAAGCTTTTATATGTGGATGATGCCAGTTCAATGCGTAAATTGGTTGAATTGGTTCTAAGTAAAGATTTTGACCTTACCATTGCGAGCAATGGTCAAGAGGGTTTGGCTGCCATGCAGGAGCAAAAATTTGATGTTGTTTTAACAGACATCAACATGCCTGTCATGAATGGATTGGATTTTTTAGAAAACATCCGTGCCGATGAAGAAAACAAGTTTATTCCTGTTTTAATGATGACCACCGAAGCCAGTCAGGAAATGAAAGCAGAAGGCAAAAGACTCGGTGCTACCGGATGGATTGTTAAGCCATTTGACCCTGAAAAACTTGCCGGAATAATTAATCGAGTGATTTAAAAGTAGAACCATCTAAAAGCAAAAAGCCCTCTTCAAGAGGGCCTTTCATATCTCAAATCTGCATAAGAGATGAATCAGATTATCTCAAGTTTATCCGATTATTCAAACGGGTCTTTCATAACGAGAGTCTCTGCTCTGTCTGGACCAGTAGAAAGGATTGAAACTGGCACACCCACTTCTTTTTCCAAGAAACGGATGTAATCTTTCGCTTCCTGCGGTAATGCTTCCCAAGATGCAATACCTACGGTTGAACTGTTCCAACCTTTCATGGTCACATAGTTTGGTTTGCAAACTTCATACTCATCTGCACTGGCTGGTGGCAATAACAACGTCTCACCGTTCATATCATAAGAGACACAAACTTTAATCTCTTCCAGCTGATCCATTACATCTAATTTGGTTAAACACATACCAGTTAGACCATTGATTTGCGCTGAACGACGTAATGCAACCGAATCGAACCAACCGCAACGACGTTGTCTACCGGTGGTGGCACCAAATTCATGACCACGCGTTCCTAGTTCTTTACCGATTGGATCACCTTCATCAGTATCACAGTCATAACTTAATTCAGATGGGAATGGACCACCACCAACACGAGTAGCATAAGCTTTAGTAATACCTAAAACATAATCAATCTCAGTAGGTCCGATACCCGCACCAGCACCAACACCACCCGCTGTGGTATTAGATGAAGTTACATATGGATAGGTTCCGTGGTCAATATCAAGTAGCGTACCTTGCGCACCCTCAAACATGATGTTTTTACCAGCCGCATTATAATCGCTGATCATTTTTGGAATGTCGGCCAACATCGGTTGAACAAGTTCGGCATAACGTTCACACTTAGCCCAAAGCGTATCAAATGAAACCGGTTCAACTTTGAAATAATGCTCGAGCATATAGTTGTGATAACTCAAGGTTTCAGCTAGTTTTTCTTTAAATTGAGTCATGTTACGAAAATCACCAGCACGTAAACCACGACGCGCAACCTTATCTTCATAGGCAGGGCCAATGCCACGACCCGTCGTACCAATGGCTTTATTACCACGGGCAATTTCACGAGCTTGATCTAGAGCCACGTGATAATCCAAAATCAACGGACAGGCGTCACTGATTTTAAGGCGAGATTTAACAGGTAATCCAGTTGCTTCAAGTTCATTGACTTCTTTTTCCAAAGCATCTGGCGCCAACACAACACCGTTACCGATCAAACACTCAACATCTTCACGCAGGATGCCTGACGGAATTAAGTGAAGAACTGTCTTTTTACCATCGATAACCAAGGTATGCCCCGCATTGTGACCGCCTTGAAAGCGCACTACCGCAGCAACTCGATCAGTTAGCAAATCAACAATTTTACCTTTACCCTCGTCACCCCATTGAGTGCCGACAACAACAATATTTCGTTTTGACATAAATGACTTCTTAATACAATTTTTTAAATTTGTTCAGTTTGGCGTAATAGCCACTCAAGCTAAGCTTTAAGCACCGGTAACAGTCCATGCACCCGCTTCTTGGACTAACTTCTGAGCGTTAGTTTGCAAACTTTGCATATCGTACGTACGGATAACTTTATAACCCTCTGCTTTCAAAGCCTCTACTTTGGCTTTAAGCTCAGAGTCTGCACCAATCGGTGCATATATGGTGCCTTTAACTGTTGACTTGAGCTCTGGAAGCAAATCAAGCGCAGAACGTAGATCAAGACTGAAACCTGTTGCTGGTAGAGCCAAACCAAACGCTTCACCAATATTGTCATAACGACCACCACGAGCGATTGGCTGTAATGTTTGGTTGCTGTAGCAGGCAAAAATAATACCGGTGTGATACTGATAGCCACGCATATCAGTAACATCTAAGTGAACAGGCAATCCATGCGTAGCATTAACAGAGGCAACAATTTTTTCTACGCTGGCAATAGCCGCATCTAAACCGTCTGTTAATCCAAGCAGGTCAGATTGAACTGTACTTAGTACGGAATCTGCAGGACCACAAAGGTGAATTAGGTTAGTGAACTTGGCCTTAATCGCATTATCATCAGCGATATTTGCAGCCACAAAATCATAAAATTCAGGTACCGCTTTGCGCTCAAGAATATTCACTAAAGCAGACTTTTGCACTGAGGATAAAGCAACTAAATCCATTAACTCATTCACAATGGCAATATGACCAAGACTTAACTTGATATCAGTGAGACCAAGATTTGCCATGCTATCTAACACAAGCTCAATAATCTCGATATCGCTCTCAATGCCATCATGACCGTAAATTTCTGCACCTACCTGAATTGGACTACGTGAACCCTTGGCTTTGTTATTACGAGTCTTTAGTACTTCACCCACATAACATAAGCGAGAAATCTCTCCAGCCACTTTAAGACGGTTACTAACAATGCGCGCTACTTGAGGTGTCATGTCAGCACGCACCCCCATCATGCGCCCGCTCTCTTGATCGGTAAAGCGACAGGTATCAACAGCCATATGTCCTGCTGTTCCTGTTAATAAAGAGTCGGTAAATTCGGCAATGGGTGGCAAAACAAGATCAAAGCCCGCTAAATCAAAACCATCAATCAATTGACGGCGATAAAGTTCTAATTTTTGAGCCTGTTCAGGTAGGAGGTCTTCTAGACCCTCTGGAGTAAACCAGGTAGATTGTTGCATTTTAAAAACTTCTTTTATTTTCAGAAACTTAGCCAAAATTAACGCATATTGTTTGACTAGGCATCATATTCAAATTTCGATCGAACGACGTATTATAAATCAACTTGAGTCTATTCAGTAAAAAATAGCAGTATCAACATACCAATTGCGATAGAGAACAAGCCCATTAAACGCAATTCCTTTTCGGATAACTTAGCGGCTTCCGTCATAATCGACTGCCACAATCGTGGAAAAACAAAAGGCAGCAGACCTTCTAAAATAAACACTAAAGCCACTGCGGTAATTAAAGCTGTTTCTAACATACGCCCACAAAAAAGGTGGGTTTCCCCACCTTAATAATTTAAGTTATCTTAAAGATCTACTGGGTAGCAGAGTCATTAAAGTATTTAAAGAAGTCAGACTTTGGATCTACTAAAAGAATGTCTGACTTATCTTTAAATGAAGATTGATATGCATTAATGCTGTGATAGAAACCATAGAACTCAGAATCACGGTTATAGGCATTGGCATAAATCTCTGCCGCTTTTGCATCACCTTTACCGCGTAATTTTTCTGCTTCACGATAAGCATCAGCCAAAATCACTACTTTCTGACGGTCTGCATCAGCGCGAATTTTCTCAGCTGACTCAGAACCTTTAGAACGTAAGTCTTTCGCCACACGATTACGCTCTGCTTCCATACGACGGTAAACAGATTCACTAATCTCTTTGGAAAGGTCAATTCGTTTAATACGCACATCTTCAATAGCAATACCAAATGAATCAGCTACATTAGCCGTGGTGTCTTTAATTTTTTGCGCAATTTCAACACGCTCACCAGAAATAACTTCTTTAACAGTACGGTTACCAAACTCTGCACGCAGCCCATCTTTAACAACCTGGCCTAAACGCATATTTGCTTGGCGATAATCACCACTAACTGTCGTAAAGAATTTTTCTACGTCTTTTACACGCCACTTAACAAAAGAGTCCACCTCAAGGTTTTTCTTTTCACTAGTTAAGAAACGCTCTGGTGCAGAATCAAGAGTTTGCTGACGACGATCAAACTTACGCACATTGTTGATAAACGGGGTTTTAAAGTGGATACCTGGCTCAATATCCGCCTTGACGATTTCCCCAAGACGTAAAACCACACCCGTTTCCCACTGATTGATTACATAAACAGAATTACTGGCAATAAACAGTACTGCCGCTACAAAAATTAAACCTAGCTGTTTCATTATCGTAGCTCCCTATTTCTTAAATACTCTCTAATATTAGGTCGTTGAGCACTATTGCTCGAGCTATTTTGGCTATTAGAAGTCGAGGTTGAAGTTGAACTCGAAGTTTGAGCATTACTATCTAATTTGAACGGAACCGTTGCCTGACCTTGGTTGACCATTTTGTCTAAAGGTAGATAAAGCAAGTTGTTGCCGCTATCAGAACCTACAAAGACTTTACTGGTTTTACCTAAAACGTTTGAAACTGCATCAATGTACAGACGCTTACGGGTAACTTCAGGCGCTTTTTCATACTCGGTTACAATGCTAGTGAAACGTTCAGATTCACCTTCCGCCTGAGCAATGACACGGTCATGATAAGCTCTAGCTTCTTCAAGCTCACGTGCAGCTTGACCACGTGCTTTAGGCAGAATGTCATTTGAGTAAGCTTCAGCTTCGTTAATTAAACGCTCTCTATCCTCACGTGCCTTGACTACGTCAGCAAACGCTGGCTGAACCTGCTCTGGTGGCTGAGCATCTTGTAAGTTCACACTGGTAATTATTAAACCTGTTTTGTAGGCAGACAGACGTTCTTGAGCTAGATCTTGCACACGCGCAACGACTTCATTTCGTCCTTCGGTCAAAACGAAGTCCATGGTGTTTTGACCCACCACTTCACGCAGGGCACTTTCTGTCACCACTCGAAGGGTCTGATCAGGATCAGTCACTTCAAACAGATATTGGTTTGCACTCTGAACTTGATACTGCACCGCAATTTTCAAATCAACGATGTTTTCATCTTTAGTCAGCATCAAAGATTCATTAGGTACATTACCCGCGCGGTTACGCACATCTGAACGATATCCAATTTCGGCTGTACGAACCTGGTCAACGTTAACAATACGAACCTGTTCAATCGGGTAAGGAATGTGCCAGTGTGGTCCCGCTTTAGTTTCATCAACAAAAGCACCAAAACGCGTTACCACACCGCGTTCTGCAGGATCGACAATGTAAATACCACTTAACAACCAAACAACCACAATCACGCCAAAAATAACGCTTGCACCAAAGCCGCCGACTCCACCACCGGAACCACCAAACTTACTGCCTGCGCCACCTAGTTTGCTTTGCAGCTTTTTCAAGATGACATCAATATCATCTCCACCTGATTTCTTCGGTGGTTTTTTATCGCCACCACCATTATTGCCGGAACCACCTGAGTTACCCCAAGGATCCTGATCTGATTTACCTGGTTCATTCCAAGCCATTAATATTCTCCATGCATGACATTGAGTTTTGCATTAAGTGCATTTGTGTGAATCAGTATTTTACACATTTTGTAAAACCACTGATGCTTCAAAGTGTCCGCCCATTTTAGAGAGGTTAAGGGTAAAAGTCACCCAATTAAAAAAATTTATAACCTTTAAACCGTGCTTAATCCTTAATATTTAAGAACTAAAGTCTAAATCAATCTTATTTGAACTTTACTTTAAGTTCTACTCTAGAGCGCTATTACGTTAATTTTGCTTCAAGGATTTCAGGCCAAGATTGAATCATATTCCACTCTTGTTGTGACAAAGTCATACTAAAAAGACTATTGCCGACATCATCAAACCCTTCTTTATGAATGGTACCTAGCTGGTATAACTCTGAACGTTTTTTCCCAGCTTTAACATCCAAGACAATCTCTACATCGATATATTGACCTTTAAAAAAGGAACCAACTGCGTCCATCAATAGATCAATACCCAAGCCTTCACGGGCTGAAACCCAAACACGGGTTGCAACACCGTTATCGTCATAATCGATCTTTGGTTCAATAGCTGGCTCTAACAAGTCAATCTTATTAAAAATCATCAACTGCGGGACGTCTTGTGCACCAACCTCAGCAATCACCTCTTCTACATCGGCGATTTTCTCGTCTCGGTGGGCATCTGCGGCATCAACTAAATGTATTAATAGACTTGCTTCTCGCGTCTCTTCCAGAGTGGAGCGGAAAGCAGTAACTAAGTCATGTGGAATATGACGAATAAAGCCAACAGTATCGGCAAAAATAACAGGACCCGCCCCCGGCAGATGAACGCGCCTTAAGGTAGAGTCCAAAGTAGCAAATAGTCGATCTTCGGCATAGACACCAGCTGAAGTCATATGATTAAAGAGTGTTGATTTTCCGGCATTGGTGTAGCCTACGATAGTAATAGTAGGTAACTCTGAGCGCTTACGAGAGCGTCGACCTAAGTCACGCTGTTTACGCACCTTTTCGATTTTAGCTTCGAGCTGTTTAATTCTGCCTTGAACCAAACGTCTATCGGTTTCAAGCTGAGTTTCACCAGGCCCTCTTGCTCCAATACCACCTTGACGGTCGAGGTGACTCCAACCTTTAACGAGTCGTGTCGCCATTCTTTTCAGCTGCGCCAACTCAACTTGTAATTTACCTTCGTGAGAACGTGCTCTCTGGGCAAAAATATCCAATATCAAACCAATACGGTCTAACACCTGGCAGCCGACTAATTCCGATAGATTGCGTTCTTGAGCCGGAGACAATGCATGATTCACAATCACAACATCCGCTTCAAACAATTCAACCGCCTCTTTTACTTCTTCGGCCTTACCTTTGCCGACAAAGTATTTAGGGTCCGGATTATGACGTTTAGTAGTGAGTAAGGTACAGATTTCAGCGCCTGCAGAATCGACAAGTTCATAAAACTCGTCCAGTTCTTCACGGTCGCTTTCATTATGGAAGTCGACATGAACTAAAACCGCTCGTTCTAATTCACGCCTTTGTAATCGATCAAATAATTCCATTCTTCAGTTTTTATTAAGAGAAAACGGAATTATAAGTATGAATAGTTTGTTTTCAATAAAGCAGAGGGATTTATTGAAATTAACCTTCAGATACCTCAGATTCTGTTTCGTAAGGTTTTGGGTCACGCATTGGAACAATGGTAGAAATAGCATGCTTATAGACCATTTGCGTGACGTTACTTCTCAATAACACAACGAACTGATCAAATGAATCTACTTTACCTTGCAGCTTTACACCATTAACCAAGTAGATTGAAACGCTAATACGTTCTTTTCTTAGAGCATTCAAATATGGATCCTGGATGGGCATTGCTTTAGCCACTTTTTTATTCTCCATTGATAATTCCTATTCTTATTTTTATTTATTGTTTTTTGAATTGATCTTGCAGGTTTATACCTCCCGCTGCAACACCTAATCGAAAGCATACCATAGGGATTATAGATTTCTAGTTGAAATAGAATTATTTATTGATAATTTTGCTTAGCCCCCTATTCACTTAGTGAATAACTGAACTAATCTAGGCAAGTCAACCAGAGTTCTTGATCAATCAATAAGCGATAAAACAAACTATCCTCAATCTATAAAACCTCTGTTTTGAGAATAGCTAACGTTTTATCCAATCTCTGCTGTGGTGAAGTTTGATAAGGATCAATCACGTTAATATTTGGCTCTTTGCGTAACCAAGTCAGTTGTCTTTTGGCTAATTGGCGAGTGGCAACAATACTCTTTTCAATAAACGTCTGAAAATCATAGTCCCCCTGCATAAATAGCCAAGCTTGACGATAACCGACACAGCGAATTGAAGTCATATCGATATCCAAATCGCCACGTTGATAAAGCTGTTTGATTTCTTGCAAGAAGCCCTGTTCGACCATTTCATTAAAACGTTTAGCAATTTGCGCATGCAATTTGGCGCGATCTTCTGGAATTAAAGCAATTTTGATCAGTTCAAAATCAGGTAAACCTTCTTTGGGCTGCGAGCGGAATTCAGTCAAGGTTTTACCGGTTATCTCAAAAACTTCCAAAGCGCGAATCAATCTCTGCGGGTCATTTTGATGAATTCGCTCAGCCGACTCGGGATCAACCTCAGTCAACTTAGCGTGTAAACTCTGTGGGTCAGCATCAAAATCGGCTTGAAGTTTTTCTCTAATAGCTGAATCTGCTGACGGTAAATCCGACATACCTTTTTGCAAGGCATTGAAATACATCATGGTGCCACCAACCAATACTGGCAATTTGCCGCGGGCAAAAATTTCGGCTACCAAGCGCTTAACATCCTCTACAAAATCAGAAGCGGAATACGTTTCGCTAGCATCATGTGTATTAATTAAATGATGCGCTACCTGAGCCATTTCTTCAACACTTGGTTTGGCGGTACCAATATCCATCTGCTTGTATATTAAAGCGGAATCGACACTAATGATTTCAATTGGTAGAACCTCTGCTAGCAACATAGAAAGTTGGCTTTTACCTGAAGCTGTTGGCCCCATAATGGCTAAACACTTTTTTTGTTCAATGAGTTGCGCAACTAGGTTTTGCTGAATAATTTCTTTGGAATGAGGCATTTTATTATCCACTTATTGTCCACGCATAAATAAGCTATCAAGTTGCTGCATACTTAGTTGCACCCATGTTGGTCGCCCATGATTACATTGATCTGAACGTTCAGTCTGCTCCATCTCTCGTAACAAAGCATTCATTTCGGCAATGGTTAATTGGCGATTCGCTCTAACCGAACCATGACAAGCCATGGTTGATAGAATCTCGTTAATACGCTCTTCAACTTGTTGCGTTTGCCCAGCAACCGCCAAATCGGCAATCATATCGTTAATCAGCTTTACCACATCACTCTTAATTAAAAGTGCCGGTACTGCTGTGACCTTAAGCTGTTCCGGTCCTAGCTCTTCTGTAGCAAAACCGAGTTTTTCAAACAACTCTTTAAACTCCTGCCATACACTGATTTGAGATTGTTCTAAAGTTAACGCTATCGGCACTAATAAAGGCTGGCTAGTTAAGCGTTTTTCTTGCCACTGGTTTTTAAAACGTTCATAGACTACGCGTTCATGAGCTGCATGCATATCCACCAAAACCAAGCCATGTCTGTTTTCCGCCAAAATAAAAACACCGTGAATTTGCGCTTTGGCAAAACCTAACATTGGCATCTCGGCATTGTAATCGTGACTTTCACAACCATCACCAGTAACCACCCCACTTTCCAAGGAGCCCGTGCCATAACGACGCTGTTGAATAATTTCTGCTAGCGCTCTGTTTTGATTTCCACCCGAACTTGCGTATGCACCGCCATGCGCATTGCTGTAAGAACGATCATACGCAGCCGTTGCTTCTTGTGCATTTAAGGTAGGTGCTTGAAAAGACAAGGACTCTTGCGTATTCGGATTGACAGCTTGATAAGAATGGGCAAAAGGACCTACTCCAGGCTGATCCAGATTTTGATGATGACCTGATGAGTCTGAATTCATATTAGTATTCATGACCGTGTCTAAACTTGCACCAGAACCTGTTTCTGAAACCACAGGGCGAGCCACTGCTTCACGCACACTGCGACGTAAAAAATCATATACCCAGCGGCCATTGGCAAAACGCACTTCATATTTTGCCGGGTGCACATTCACATCAACCATATCATGCGGAATCTGAATAAAAATAACATAAGCGGGATGCCTACCATGATAGAGAACATCTGCATAAGCCTGCTTTACCGCATACGAAAGCAAGCGGTCACGCACAATCCGACCATTCACAAAAACATACTGCATATCGGTTTGGCTACGATTAAAAGTAGGTAAACCAACCCATCCGGAAACTTTAATATCCGCACTCTCAAACTCAATGGCCAATGACTGCTCAACAAAGCCATTGCCCATTAGATGCGTTAAGCGTTTTTTTAAGCCCGCTTCATCATTGGCACTAAAGACTTGGCGTACCACTTTATTATTGTGAACTAACTTAATAGTGGTTTGCGGGCGGCTCAACATGACCCTTTTGACCAATTGATCAATATGTGAGAACTCGGTTCGCGCCGAACTCAAGAATTTTTTGCGTGCTGGCGTATTAAAGAACAGATCACTCACCGTTACTCTCGTACCTGCCTTACCTGCAGCTGGGGTCAGTTCTCCCCACTTGCCTTCACCTTCGCCTGCTAGCATCCAAGCAGCAGATTCATCTGGCTGACGGCTGACAATTTCAAACCGTGAAACAGAACTAATACTCGCTAAGGCCTCGCCTCGAAAACCTAAGGTTGCCACCGCTGCCAAGTCTGCGCCGGTTTTGATTTTACTGGTAGCGTGTCGACTCACCGCTAAAATCATCTCTTCTTTAGCGATACCCGCACCGTTATCCGTGACCTTAATTAACTTTTCACCACCTTCAACAATCTCAATCTCAATTTGATCCGCTCCGGAATCCAAAGCGTTCTCCAATAACTCTTTGACCACCGAAGCAGGTCTTTCGACCACTTCACCCGCCGCAATTTGGTCAGCCAGATAACTGGGAAGCTGTTGAATATGACTAATGACTGGATTTTCCGCATCAAGTTCGGATTTGGCTTCTGAGAATGAATTCATTGATATTCTTGAAAATTAAAACGTGTTGAATTTAAGCAAGCGTTAATTAGCTTTAAGTTAATTGAAAAGGATTATAACACTCGAATCCTGAGCAAAAACGATACATTTAAAAGCTTACTCGGCTCCGCAACCAACATATTAGCATTAAGCTTAAACAAATCATTTAACCCTTTAAATGTTCATTTTTTTATCCCATCGCAACCTGATAAAATAGCGACTTTCAAAAAAACACGAATAAAAAAACACAAATCGAAGGGTGCAATAATGGGTTTTTTAGACACGATATTTGGTAATGGCATTTCAGCAGAATTACAGCAGCAAATCACTGAAAAACTCGACAACTGCCTAGACCCGACTAGTAAGCAAAACTTAAATGAATTAAAAGCGGTATCGGATCTGCAGCTCAAAAAAGGCGTTTTAAGTTTAAAAATTGCCCTACCTTACCCATGCAAAAGCCTATGGCCTAGCATTGAACAAAACCTAGCTCATGAGCTTTCTGCAATCGACGGCATTAACTCTGTCACGGTTGAATTCAGTACTCAAGTAGTCAGCCACGACGCACAAAAAAATGTAAACCCACGGCCCGGTATCAAAAACATTATTGCCGTTGCCTCTGGCAAAGGCGGTGTAGGAAAATCAACCACTTCGGTCAACCTTGCCTTAGCTTTGCAGCAAGAAGGAGCTAATGTGGGAATTTTGGATGCCGATATCTACGGTCCAAGCATTCCAACCATGCTCGACATCAAGCAAAAACCGGAAACCAAAGATGGCAAAAGCATGCAACCCCTAAGTGCTTACGGTTTGCAAGTTATGTCGATTGGCGCCCTAATTGATGAAGACTCTCCAATGATCTGGCGTGGTCCGATTGTAACGCAGACATTGACTCAACTATTAAATGAGACTAACTGGGATGATTTGGATTATCTGGTCATAGACCTGCCACCCGGAACTGGGGATGTACAACTGACTCTCTCACAACAGATTCCGGTAACAGGTTCAGTCATTGTCACCACACCACAACAAATTTCCCTGATTGATGCTAAAAAAGGCCTGAAGATGTTTGAAAAAGTCGAGATTCCAGTACTCGGCATTATTGAAAACATGAGCACTCATATTTGCAGTAACTGTGGTCATGAAGAAGCTATTTTTGGTGCCAACGGCGGAGAGCAAATGGCAAAACAATATAACGTTGATTTCTTAGGTGCACTCCCTTTAGACAAGCGCATCCGTGAAGAAGCCGACGCAGGTAAACCAACGGTTACGGCAGAGCCAAGTAGCCCTATTTCACAAAAATATCGTGATATCGCTCATCAGGTGAGTGCCAAAATTGGCGTTAAAAAACGAAATTACG